>QZJY01000021.1 GCA_003597995.1 Dehalococcoidia bacterium | reverse complement strand
TTCGACGGCCTGCTCCATGCTTTCAACTACGCACACTATACCGCGAGCGGCTAAAGACTCTTCAACGATGGCTTTGCGCGACAACGTTTTGGCTTGAGTGTCTATAGCCTGAATCACCTTGGTGGCTAGAACCTCCGATGTGGTGACGAAGATACTCTGCGCCATGCCATCGTGCTCAGCCTGGGCCAACATGTCCGCCGCGCACCATAAGGGGTTGGCATACGAGTCGGCGACAATTAGAACCTCGCTGGGCCCCTGCAGGCCATCAATATCCACTACGCCGTAGACCAGTTTCTTGGCCAGCATAACGAAGATATTGCCGGGGCCGCATATCTTGTCCACCGCGGGTACGGACTGTGTGCCGTAGGCCATGGCCGCGATAGCCTGGGCACCTCCTACCGCGAAAACGCGGTCAACGCCGGCAACAAACGCCGCTGCCAGCGTCATGTCGGGTATGCGCCCGTCTTTGGCCGGGGGCGTGCAAACTATTACTTCTTTGACTCCCGCTGCCCTGGCAGGTATGGCCGTCATGAGTACTGAGGAAGGATAGCTTGCGGTACCTCCCGGAACGTACAATCCCACACGTTCCAGCACTCTGGCCACGGTTCCAGGAGACATCTGGCGCACCCCGGCCATGTAGGCCTCGAACTGCTTTTTATGAAAGGCCTTTATCCGCTCGGCCGCCGTTTCGATGGCGAAGAAGAGACTAGGGGCAATCTTATTACAGGCTGCCGTCATCTCGCTGCGTTGCACCTCGATAGAATCAAGGTTAACGCCGCTTATCTTGAGGCTGTACATCTTGAGGGCTTCATCACCCTTGTGTCGTACTTCCTCGATAATTATGGCGACAGCGGTCTGCGGGTCCTCGGTGCCAAACATGGCTTTGAGGCTAGCTGCCAGCCCCGGCGCCACGTTCACCGACTGCGGCTTTGCGCTTCTCGACAGCGCCTCTTTGGCTTCCGCGAAACCATTGATAATTCTCATTTCATAGTTCCCATAGTTTTGCGCAGTAAATCCACGAAAGAGGTCATGCGCTCGGCTTTGAGCAGGTTCTCGTCCTCGCGGCTGCTGCCCATCAGGCAGGCCGTGGACTCGAATAGCGTCTCGATGATCTTCAAGTTGTGGCGCGCGATGGTCGAGCCGGTCTCGGTGTTCTCGATGAGCACATCGGCATCTTCCGGTAGAAAGGCCTCGGTGGCCCCCCAGGTCGGCACCACGCGGTAGGCCCCCAGATGATTCACCCTCGCGTAGTTGTCGGCGATATTGACGTACTCAGCGGCAATGCGGCAGGAACCCCCTTGAGCCTGCCTGAATATCTGAAGCTCCGGCGTGGTGCTCGCTGGCACCTCATTGGCCACCACGGCTACGATGCGAACCTTTCCGTATTTCAAATCCAGCAGCTCGCGCACCGGGCTCTGGGGAAACTGGTACAAATGGTCGGTCAGCCAGTCCCGGCCCGTAATGGCCATATCGAAATTGCCGTTGGCCACCTGTAACGGCATATCCTGCGGGCGGATGACCTTGATGAAAAAACCTTCCAGACTACTCTCTGGGCGGCGGTTTCCGGTTGAGGAAGGATAGTCTTTTATCTTCACGCCAGCGGCGTCCAGTATGCGGCGCACGTGGGCCTGCTGGTGACCATCGGGGAGTGCCAGCCATACCAATCCGTTATCCTTTTCACTCCGCTCGGCGGTGCCTTGAACAATACTCCCGATACTCAGAGATTCATCTGAGGGGGCAGCCGCGGGTTGACTTATCTGCGCGTTGAGAGAGGCTAGCAGCGCCGACATATCCCTAGAGCGCAGGCTATCTTTGTTCACAATGAGGCAGGCTCGGAAATCTACTATCTTGCCCAATGGGCGCAGGTCCAGCGCGGCGATCTCAGTTTCGTTTTTGCGCGAGAGTAAAACGATTTCTGCGTTTTCCGGTGGATAGGTATCCGCCGAACCCCACAGCGAATAAACAGCAAAACGCCGCAGGCGCAGTTTTTGTGCCAGAGACTCGGCCAGATTGGGATACTCGGAGGCGATGCGTACGACGGCCCCTTTCGCCATAATCTCGCCATTTTTCAAATTATGAGGTGATGCCGCCGCATAAACGGCACCTTCACCGTAGCCCAGTTCCTTCAGTTTGACGATATTACTGGCGGGAAATTTGACCGTCTGCTCGGTAAGCCAGTCGAGGCCGCATATGCCGATGTCGTAGTTGCCCACGGCCACTTGTATTGGGATGTCTTTCTCCTGGAACATCTTGGCGGTGAGGTCTGAGTATGTGTGCGACTTGAGGCGGTAGAGACGAGCCTTGTCGGTGTACTCTTCCAGCCCCCAGCCAGCTCGTTCCAGCAAATCAGCCGTTTGAGCCAACAGCCTGCCCTTGGGGAGCGCAACTCTGAGCACCATTATCATCCCAACCCCACGACGGCTAGAAGCTCCATGGCATCTTCGCAGACACTTTTCTCACCACTACCGCAGTTGAGCACGCTGAACCTGGGTTCTGCGCTTCTGACCTCCACCTCCCAGCCGCAATCGTGCGCCTTTTTACCCTGCAAGGCGAACATAACTATCCACCCGGTCTGGCGCAAGAGGTCAGCTAACTCGACACCTTCTTTCATGGCGGAAGATTCAATATTCAGGCTAACCCTCTGCGAAACTGGTATATAGAGGCTATCTATGTTTATAAGTGCCGCCAGTCGGTCAATATATAGGGCGAAACCTCCTGCCGGTGCGTCCTGTCCCCCCATCATTCCCACCAAGCGGTCATAGCGGCCTCCACCACCCACGTTCACCCCTTCCGCAAAAAGACGAAAGATAAAGCCGGTATAGTATTCGAAACCCTTGCCGGAGGTGAAGTCTATCTGATACTTAAGCTCTAAGGCCTGCAGCAGATCGATGGTAGCGATGAGGTCTTCCAGGGCTATTTGCACGCCAGGAATATCGGCGGCGAATAGGGCACGTAAGTTCTTGAGAAATCCTGATGAACTGCCTTTCGTCCCTAACAGCAGTTTAAGGGCTTCCACGGCCTGTGGCTTCTCGGCCTGCATCCTGTCAAGTAAGTCCGTTTCACCATCCAGTATACGGTCGAAAAGGATATCCTGTTCGCTGTGGCTCAATCCCAGGCTCGATAGTATGCCGCGCAGCAGGCCGGCATGCGATAACTTTACCTCAATATTGTTCAGGCCCATCTTTTTGACGCTGTCGCAAGCGAAGCCTACCAGCTCTGCGTCAGCCAGTGACGATCCCGCGCCGATAAGCTCGGCGCCGCACTGCCAGCGTTCGCGCGCACGGGTACCCGTTTCTTCAAATATGAACGAGTTAGTGACGTACGACAACCTGGCCGGGTAATCTTTGTGCGCCAGACGCTCGGCGTATAAGCGAGCCACAGGTATGGTAGCGTCTGGTTTTAGCACAACGCGCTCGCCGCTCCAGCCGTCCCAGTCGAGGAACGAGTAAACGCGGCGCAGCATTCCGGGTGTCAGCGTGCCTGCCGAAGTGAAGAGGTAAAGGTATTCCAGAGTCGGTGTGCGTACCTCGGCATACCCGTAGCTTTTGGATGTTTCCTGAAAAGCCGCCTCTACGCTGCGGAAACGCAGCATATCTTCGGCGGTTAAATCGTTACATCCCTTGCATCGCTCTATTTGCATAAATCTATCCTGCATTTTTGATGCACCAATTCTACACTACTAGCTTCCGTACGTTCAACATGTTGCACCATTCCGTCCGTGTGTTATACTTTTAATAAACATGTTTATTCCTCCTGCTCGATAACGGATTAAGCCTCAGGAGGGAGGTTGGACAGTGAACGTAATCGATAGTCTGCGCTCAGCTCTTTCCGATCCCAGCCTCGCCTACTTGCTGCTCATGCTGGCCATCCTGGGTATTTCGATAGAAATTCTAACGCCCGGCTTAATTTTACCAAGCACTATCGGCATTATCGCCGGCGTTTTTGCCCTTCTGTCGCTCTCCACGCTTGAGGTCAATCCCATAGGGCTGGTTTTGATTATCCTGTCGCTCGGCTTTTTCATCGCCGAAGCGCTAGTGCGCACCAGGGGTCTTATTACCGTATTCGGCCTTATTTCAATCATCGTAGGGTCGATTTTCCTCTTCAAGGGCGGGGCGGGCAACCGCGCCAATCCTTATCTGATTACGGGTGCCACATTTGTCACCTCTGCCGCGCTGGTTTTCATTGCCAACCGCGTAGCTGCGGCGCAAAAGAACCGCGTGTCCACCGGGCGAGAGGCAGCAAAAGGCAGCATTGCCGTGGCGCGCACCGCTCTCAATCCCGAGGGGATGGTCTTTTACCAGGGCGAGCTGTGGAAGGCCACGCTTGACAATGGTAGCGCCGCACCTGGCGAAGAAGTCGTCATTACAAGTTTGGAAGGCTTAAAATTATTCGTAACTAAGAAAAGGGGGTAATTTTATATGGGTCTTACTATTGCAGCCATCATCGCGGTCATTCTTATCGCTACCCTTTCGATGTCTATCAAGGTGGTAAACGAGTATGAACGCGGGGTGATTTTCAGGCTGGGGAGGCTTATGGGTGCTAAGGGCCCAGGCTTTTTCATGATCATTCCTTTTATAGACCGGATGGTCAAGATAGACCTGCGTATCATTACGATGGATGTTCCCGCCCAAGATGTCATCACCAGGGATAACGTCACGGTGCGCGTTAACGCCGTTGTCTATTTTCGTGTCATCAATCCCGAAGCTTCTGTGGTTAAAGTCACCAACCATATACAGGCCACATCGCAGATATCACAGACTACGCTACGCAACGTCCTCGGCCAGCACGAACTGGATGAACTTCTTTCTCAGCGTGAAAAATTGAACCAGAACCTTCAAAGTATCATAGACGAACAAACCGACCCCTGGGGCGTCAAGGTCAGTATCGTGGAGATTAAAGATGTCGAACTGCCTGAGTCAATGCGCCGTTCCATGGCCGCCCAGGCCGAAGCGGAACGCGTACGCCGCGCCAAAATCATACATGCTGAGGGTGAATTGCAAGCTTCCCAAAAACTGACCGAGGCCGGGCATATCATCGCCCAGGAACCGGTAACACTCCAGTTGCGTTACCTTCAAACCCTTACGGAGATAGCCACCGAAAAGACCAACACGCTCATCTTCCCCGTGCCTATCGACCTAATATCCATGTTTTTGCCCAAGCATAACATGGATACTACTCAAGAAGATAAGAGGAAAAGCGCGAAATAATCAGCATTTGAACACGACGGAGCTGTGTGTTCACTTTAGACCCTGGCTGGGAGGCTGTTTCTACTGAGAACTGCTCAAACGGGATGTCGTTATTTCAAGTGAAGCAAAATAGGGTATGGAATCTACCCTTCTGCACTCATGACTCAACGAGTCTTTTTACCGCCTTGATAAGCGATTCCATCTTAAAGGTTTTGTAATATATTCGGCGGTTCCCAACGGTTCTCCCAGCTTGCGGTTGAACTCGTAGTCCACGCCTGTGAGCATCACAACAAGGGTATTCCTGGTTTCTTCACTCGATTTTATCTTCATGCAGGTCTTGTATCCGTCCTGCCGGGGCTTCATTGTGTCCAGCATAATTAGGTCAGGACTTTCCTCTTTGGCTTGCAATGCAGCTTCAATGCCATCTTCAGCTTCAACAGTTTCATAATCTTTTGAAAGCGTCTGGCGAATGCGATGTCGTATATCGGCTTCATCATCGGCTACAAGGATTTTCTTCCGGGACATCGCACAACACCTTATATCCGGCTAAAACTATATAGTTTTGGTTTTATATTCAAATTGAATCAACTTTTGCAATCTATCAGGATGACTGCTATGCGTCAATGCTTCCTCGGGAGTGACGATTTTCATGCGCACCAATCCCGCAAGGCACTGGTCCAGTGTCTGCATCCCTTCACTGGAATTAAGCTGCATTACATTGTTGAGTTCATAGGTCTTGCCGTCGCGAATCAGGTTCCTAACAGCCGTATTGGCTATCATCACTTCGAAAGCAGCGACACGGCCTTTCCCTGTCATTTTCGGGAGCAATGTCTGTGATAAAACAGCTACCACAACCTGCGAAAACTGCAATCGAATCTGCGGCTGTTGATCTGAAGGGTACATATCAATGATACGGTCAACTGTCTGAGCGGCATCTATAGTATGCAGGGTTCCCATGACAAGGTGTCCCGTTTCCGCGGCTCGCAGCGCTGTGGAAACAGTGGGGAGATCGCGCATCTCTCCTACCACTATTACGTCCGGGTCGTGGCGCAGTGCATGAACGAGCGCAGTATCGAACGAATGCGTATCCTCCCCCAGATCACGCTGCGCGATGAGGCATTTACGGTTTTGATGCAGATATTCGATTGGGTTTTCGATGGTAATGACGTTACGGGCGCTATTTTCGTTAAGATAGTTGAGCATTGAAGCCATTGTTGTAGACTTGCCGCTGCCTGTTGGGCCTGTGACCAATATCATTCCTCTGGGTTTTAAAATAAGTTCCTTACTTATGAGAGGCAATCCTAATTCTTCAATAGTGGCCATTTCCGTAGGGATTACTCGAAAACAAATGCTGAGTGTACCGCGTTGTCTCATCACGTTAACACGGAAGCGGGCTACTCCGGGAATACCATAGGCAAAATCAAGCTCCATATCGCGTAAAAAAGCACTTTTCTGTTCAGGAGTCGCTATTTGTTCCAGAACTCCCTCGGCGTCCTTGGCGCTTATTGCCGGCAAGTCTTCCTGAATTTTTAAGTCGCCATCGATGCGAAGGACAGGGGGGCTGGGCACCCTCAGGTGCAGATCCGAAGCATTGGTAGCCACTACCCGTCTTAACAAATCATTTATATCTATCATTTCGCACTCCCGTCTCCAACGCCAGAGTCCTTCTTTATTAAGGGAATAAACGAAGCCTTCGCTTTCAAGAAAGCGCTCACTACGTCGGGATTAAACTGGGTACCACTGCAACATTCTATTTCTCTAAAGGCGTGGTCGATTTCCATAGACGAGCGATATGAACGCTCTGACGTCATGGCATCAAATGCATCGCAAACACTTAAAATGGCAGCCCCTGTAGTAATAGTCTGGCCAGCTATTCCATCAGGATATCCCTTCCCGTCATAACGTTCATGGTGGTTGCGCACCATTTTCATGAGTTCTTTATCGTCCATTACTGGCGAGAGAATGCGCTCACCCATCTGACAGTGTTTTTTCATCTCTTCGTATTCATCATCTGTCAGACATCCTTCCTTGTTTAAAACCGTTCCCTGTATTCCGATCTTGCCAATATCATGAATCAATCCGGCCAGTTTAACCCTCTCCTGCTCCTCTAGAGAGAGTTCCATTTCTCTGGCTATCACAGCGGCCATATCACCGACCCTCTGTGAATGACCGCTTGTATAGTCGTCTTTGGCTTCTAGAGCATACGCAAGCGCCTTTATCGAGTTCAAAAAGGAGTCCTTTATTTTTTGCGCCTGCGCAGCTACCTTTTGTTCGAGATTATCCTGATAATCTCGGTTCTCAAGAATCAGTCGACGTTTCTCTATGGCTCGTTCTACGCTTAAGAATACCTCATCGAGATTAAAAGGCTTGGTCAGGTAATCATACGCACCCCTTTTCATGCAGCCGATCGCCATGTGGGCATCGTTCACGGCAGTAACCATTATGACGGCTGTGTCGGGATGCATATTAAGAATCTCGTTTAGAAATTCTTCCCCCGATTTCCCCGGCATATTAATATCCAGGAGGACAAGAGTTATGGGGTGCTTTTGCAGTAAAATAGATGCCTGAGCAGTATTGGATGCCTCGTAACAGGTGTATCCACCCTGGGACAATCTCAGGTTCAATAATTTGCATATCACAGCTTCGTCGTCCACTATCAAGACGCTCCCCATTTTATCATTCGTCATGTTTTTAGCCTTACTCTCGTTCATTTTACGCTGGCCGGAGCTGTGGAGATCTCATCATCAACACCTTTGCTCTTGCAGTAGGTTTAACGGGCTTGCAGAAGTTTAGCTTCTGGCTTAATGCTAGCTCGAACGATATGCTCCATATCGTCTAGACTGCTTTTTACAATTTTGGGCTGCTTATTCCACCCAGTCAAAATTATGACCTCCGGATTGGCAAATACTATTGTAGAACGTATATGAAATTCTCATTATAATAATATATTTTTACAGACTATTTGCATTAGTCGTTAGAATATTTAGCTTTAGCACTGTCTTTTTTATCTACATTCAATATACTAAACCACACTAAACCTTATTTTAAGGCTGGGTGATTGGTCAATTCCATCCCTCATTAGTACCATTTACGACCCTTTCGGCTCATATATTAGTACCGGTTATTATAACCCACTTTGTGATCCTCCATAAAAAAGGGGGGGTCGACTCGTATCCAAACCGTTTCACCAGAGCACAGACGTGACTAAACTTATTTTTGAAATTAGAGGGAGATAAGCATGCAAAGCTACGGGTGTCACAAATTGCATAGTAAAATTATCAAAGAGACCGTATAGATCTCGGAGGAAAACCGAAAATTTGCACAAAGAACATCCAGCCGGATGCCTGGTATTTCCGTCCTCTGGTATCAGTTGATTTATATTTTCCCTCGTATAAAATCGATGAATTCTTGTATTAATCTGGTCGCCAGTCTTTCGGTGTAGAAAATACAATGGAAATCCCGCTTGAGCTTAATCTCATTCAAAGTGACCTCTCGCACGTTCCCAAGTTCAAGGTTCTTTTTAATCGCGAGATTGGACACGAAGGCAATCCCTGCATGTGCTTCTACTGCGGAGATTATTGCCTGGCTGCTGCCGAGTGTAAGCCGTGGTTTCAAGCGGTTGATATTCAGGCCAGCCCTATTCATAAGGCCTTCCATGCTCTTTTGCGTTCCCGATGTAGATTCGCGGAAAATGAGCGCTTCCTCTTCCAGTTCAGCGAAGGCCACCTGTTTGCGATTGGCAAAAGGATGTTCAGGGAAAACGATGAGAACAATCTCGTCTTCTGCCATTTTGAACGATTCAAAGCCTTGTCCCTTTGGTGGTATTGAGCCGCAGAAACCCACTTCGTAGACTCCGTCTTTTACTCCTGAAATCACCGCTGTCGAATCCTCGATAGCTACACGGGCTTTCACCGCCGGATGCTGGGTGAGGAATTCGCTCACGAACACCGGCAGTATATATTCGCCCGGAGTTGTGCTGGCGGCAATGAGCAGTTCCCCTCCGACTTCATCACGCAGGTGCCCCAGGTCTTTCAGCAGGCTAGCTTCTTCTCCATCGACTGCCGTAGCGAATTCGAGGAGCCTGCGGCCGGCATCGGTAAGCGTAATTTTCTTCTGATTGCGATTTATCAGCCGCACGCCGAGATCGTGTTCCAGTTTCTGTATCTGGAAGGATACTGCAGGCTGGCTTATGGAAAGTTTTTTGGCAACGGCTGAAAAACTCCCCAGTTTTATCAGTTCAAGATATGTCTTTAAATAATCCAGGTTCACGGTACACCCCCTGAATTCAAAGTGCTGAGCTATTGTAGGCCATAAAACCTAAATCATCAAGAGTCGCGGTTGTATGAACGAAACGAACTGACGTTCAGATCCCAGTATGCTTAATATAATAGATGAGGCTAAATATTGCATCGGCGAGCCCGGTTTTATTGCCGTAATCGAGGATACGAAAGGTAACGTGATCGGTCTTAACAGCGTGAAGTAACTAGACTCTTTACAGCCGGTTCGTTGGTATCATTTTGCGCCAGAGCCACTGCCTTGCGCCTTTCGACATTTGTAAAAGTCTCTGCGGTAGGATAGAATTTGCTATCTTCGGCGGAAGGAGTTGATATGGCACAAAACTTCGAGGAACTCTGTCTCAACACCATCCGCTTCCTGGCGGTGGATGCCATCGAAAAAGGCACCTCCGGCCACCCCGGGGCCCCCATGGGAATGGCACCCATGGCTTATACCCTCTGGCAGCGCTTCCTCAAACACAACCCCACAAACCCCGATTGGACTGACCGCGACCGTTTTATTCTATCCGCCGGGCATGCTTCCATGCTTCTTTATGCCATGCTCTACCTCACCGGTTACGACCTGTCCCTCGATGATATCAAGATGTTCCGCCAGTGGGGCAGCCGGACGCCGGGACATCCTGAACATGGGATTACCGCCGGGGTCGAAGCTACGACCGGACCACTGGGACAGGGTTTCGCCAATGGCGTCGGCATGGCCATTGCCGAACGGCATCTGGCAGCCCGCTATAACAAGCCTGGTTTCAACATTGTCGACCATTATACCTATGCCATCTGCTCCGACGGAGACCTTATGGAGGGCGTGGCTTCCGAAGCCGCTTCGCTAGCTGGCACTCTCAAACTCGGCAAACTGATTTACCTTTATGACGACAATAACATATCCATTGAAGGCAATACCGACATCACCTTTAAAGAGGACGTCGGCCAGCGCTTCCGGGCTTACGGCTGGCAGGTTATCGGTCCCATTGATGGCATGAGTATAGAGGCTGTTGATACTGCCATAAAACAAGCCCGGGCGGACATCGAACATCCCAGCCTCATCATTTGCAACACGACCATCGGTTACGGTTCCCCTAACAAAGCGGGTACCGGCCATGCCCACGGAGAGCCTTTGGGTAAAGAAGAAACGCTTCTGACTAAACAGAAACTGGGATGGACCTATACCGAGCCCTTCACAGTGCCCGAAGATGTCCTGAAGCATTTTCGCTCAGCCGTGGAGAAGGGCATCGAGCGTGAATCCGATTGGAACCGCCTGCTCAAGTCGTACGCCGAAACTTATCCTGAAGAAGCCCGACGGTTCAGCATCGATATCAAAGGGGAATTGCCGCAGGGTTGGGACAGCGGCCTGGATAAACTGTTCGACAGCTCAATGAAGCCACTGGCGACGCGCGAGGCTTCCGGGCTGGTCATCAATGCCCTCGCGGCCAGAGTTCCGGCGCTTTTGGGCGGTTCCGCTGACCTGGCCCCCTCCACCAAAACGCTCATTAAAAACGGCGGTGATTTTGCGGCGGACACTTACACCGGGCGCAATATGCATTTCGGCATACGTGAACACGCCATGGGAGCTATCGCCAATGGCATGGCCCTGCACGACGGCGTCATTCCATATACGGCCACCTTCCTCATATTTTACGATTATATGCGCCCGTCCGTAAGGCTGGCGGCGCTCATGGGAGTCAGATCTGTTTTTCTTTTCACACATGACTCAATCGGCCTGGGTGAAGACGGTCCCACACACCAACCAGTGGAACATCTCCTGGGACTGCGTTCCGTACCTAACCTGACCACTATCCGCCCGGCGGACGCGGCGGAGACGATTGAAGCATGGAAGCTGGCACTCGAAAAGAAGACCGGCCCTACCGCGTTGATTTTTACCAGGCAGGCGCTCCCTATACTCGACCACAAGGAGATGTCCTCTGCTTTGGGGGTGAGAAGGGGCGGTTACACACTCTGGCAGGCTTCCAATAAGCCCGAATTAATCCTGATCGGTACCGGCTCCGAAGTACACATCGCGCTGGAAGCCGCCAGAATGCTCAAGGAAAAGGGTATATCCAGCAGGGTGGTGTCATTGCCATCGTGGGAGATTTTTGAGGCTCAGAGCGAAGAGTACCGCCGCTCTGTCATTCCACCGCAGGTAAAAGCTAGAATCTCCATTGAAGCCGGCACTACTATCGGCTGGTGCCGTTACACTGGTGATAAGGGTGTGGCTGTCGGCATAGACCACTACGGCGCCTCAGCGCCTGGCAAGGTGTTATACGAGAAGTTCGGCATAACGGCACAGAGGGTCGTGGCCGAAGCCATGCGACTTCTCGATGCAGGCTAGGCGCCTGTCTGCTTCCTCCAACCAATCCGGGCCAGAGCGGTAAGCTCTCTGAAGCTGGCGGCAGGGTCTGGTTGCGAGAATATCGCACTCCCGACGCATATTTCATTCACGCCGGACTGAGCCACCCGGGTTATGTTACCAGCTTTAATGCCGCCGTCGATGCCTATGCTAATATCGGGGCAAAGATGGCGAAACTGGTGAATTTTATCCAAGACCTCAGGGATAAATTTAGCGCCGTAATATCCCGGATGAACCGCCAAAAATAGCACGCTTTCAAGACGGCTGACCAGATTATCCCTCAGTACCTCCAGCGGTGTTTCTGGGTTGACGGCTAGACTCGCACTCATTCCCAGGCTGGTTATATGCTCGATGACATCGGAGGCAGCTTCTTTTACAGCTTCATAATGCACGACTATCCTTTTCGCCCCGGCCAGATGGAAGTCTCCGATATACTTTTCCGGGTCCTTCACCATCAGGTGCGCTTCCCAGCCAATCTTTACTCCGGCTCCAGCAATATCCTGGCTGGTTATACTTACTGGAGGCACGAAAAGCCCGTCCATGATGTCTATCTGCACCCAATCGGCGAAACACTCCGCTTGACGCAGCATGGATACCAGAGCGGCAGGACTCACGGTCAGTATGGCAGGAACAATCCGGTTAATCCTGTTCATCATAATGTTCTTAAAATAACGCGCGCCGGCGCCCCATCGCAGCCTTCAAGCTTTAATGGTAGACACAGCATTTCATAATCGCTGGCTGGCACTGAGCTAAGATTGACGCTTTCGACAATCACGACTCCGGCATTCAATAATATTCTGTGAACGGGGTACATGCAGGTGTCGAATTTATCTACCGAGAGGTAGTCTAACGCCAAAAACTTTATGCCTTTTTCAACGAGGTATTCTGCCGCGTCTTCTGTCAGTGATACATAGTCTTTGTTGAAAATTGCGGTTTCTAGAAGCGCGGAGTTGCTGGTTCGCAGTAACAAGCGCGATACGCCATCCAGGGATCTGTTCGACAGTAAGGTGCGGTCAATACTATGCCCTCCCTGAAGATGGCAGACGCGCGCCAATCCTGTCAGTTGCTCCAAGTCCAGTTGGTCCGTGCCCTTGCCGCCGCTTATTATATGTGTCTGCGCATCAACGTGCGTACCCGTGTGAGCGCTCAGGACGAAGTGCGTCAGGCTCGACACACCCTCATATTCCACCTTATTAAAGGCTACAATTTCTTCTCCTGGCCACGACAGCATACCGGGACTAATCGTCTGGGTTATGTCATATATTTTGCCGCGCGACAACCGCATCTGTTTTTCTATTTCACCAATCTGGCCAATACGACGTTCATGCCTTCCACCTTCGAACCGAGTTGCCAGCCAGACTCGCACAATTCCTTCAGCGACTTTGTATCCCGTCACCCATCCGCCGAGCACCAGCATGTTGGCATTGTTATGCGCCCGGCTCATGCGGGCGGTAAACTCGTTCCAGCACAGTGCGGCGCGAATGCCCGGCACCTTGTTGGCCACCATGGCATCACCCTGCCCTGTGCCGCAAAAGACAATTCCCATGCTGCACTGGCCGGAAACAACTTTTTGCGCCGCATTGAAGGTGTATTCAGGATAGTCAACCGGTTCTTTGTTGAACGTGCCGATGTCTTCGACCTCATATCCCAGGCCTTCAATGAAGGGTTTGAGATGGCATTTCAGGTCGAAACCGGCATGGTCGCTGGAGATTACGATGCGTTCTTTCATAATTTGATGCGGTATTCCGAATACAAATATTGTATCTTAGCCTGGTTACGGCTGTTTTTGTTCCCGGTCTTTCAACAGATGCGGCTGCATCATGCTGCAGAATATCTCGACCAGGTCCGGGTCAAATTGTGTACCTGCACACCGTCTTAGTTCCAGCAGAGCGTCTTCAAGTGTAAATTGCGCCCGGTATGGGCGTGGAGACGTCATGGCATCATAAGCATCGGCGATAGAAAGTATGCGCGCCTCTATAGGAATACTGGCAGTTTTTAAACCGCCCGGATAGCCGCTGCCATCGTAATGCTCATGATGATGCAGAATGGCGGGGAGGCAGTTAACGAGGTCGATAACGTGTTTCAGGATTTCCACGCCAAGTTCAGGATGCAGGCGTATCGGGCTCCATTCTTCACCGGTAAGTGCCGATTTCTTGGTCAATATAGAATCCGGCACTCCTACTTTCCCTATGTCATGTAGTAGCCCGGCGGCCCGTAAGACACTAACTTTTTCAACGGGAAATTTCATAGCTTCACACATCAGGACAGCATATTCACTTACCTTGCGTGAGTGTCCATAGGTATAGCTGTCTTTGGCGTCGACGGTGGCGGCCAGAGCGTATATGATGCTTAGAGCTTTGGGCTGGGCTTCAAGTTCGTTGCCAATAAGTGTGATGCCGGTTTTCACCACTTCCGATGAAAGACAGGTGCGGTTGCGGCCCATCTGTTTTGCCCTGTACAACGCAGCGTCGGCGCGTCCGATTATCTCTTCCTTCATTACACCGTCATTGGGCCAGTTGGCCACACCAACGCTCATTGTAATAGGCATTGAGTGCGAACTGCTCTTCGATTCGATGGTTTTACGTATGCGTTCAGCCACCTTAAAAGCGTCGTCCAGCCTGGCCTCAGGCAGTATGATGGTGAACTCTTCACCGCCATAACGGAAAGCCATATCTATGCTGCGTATGGAACTTGCCAGATAATGCCCCACGCGGCGTAATACCTGGTCTCCAGCCAGATGCCCGTAAATATCGTTGTATGATTTGAACAGGTCGATATCCATCATAATAAGCGAGAAGGTATTGCCAAAGCGCGAGCCGCGGGCAATTTCCTGTTCCAGTCGTTCGTGGAAATGCCGGTGGTTGTACAGCCCGGTAAGCTCGTCAGTGTTCGCCCGTGTGTTTGCCCGGGTAAAGAGTTGCGCGTTCTCGACAATAATTCCTGCCTGATTGGCCATCGCTCTTACCAGATCGAGGTCTTCATGTGAAAAATTTTTGGCCACGTGTTTTTGCCCGAGCGCCAGGATGCAAATCAGACGGTCCCGGCTCTTCAAAGGATATAACATGCCCAGCCCCGAATTGGTAAGTTGTTCTTTTTCGGCCTGCCATAGGCCGCGGAATTCTGGGATAGTATCTATTTGTTTAGGATCCAGCGCCTGGTCGTTTCTGTCCAGCCAGGATACTACCAGACTGTCGCCGCTTAAATTGAAGGCCTGCTTGGTGGTCGGCTCAGGCTGAATATATTTAAGTGAAAAATCGCCGTTGTCATTTCCCTGCAACAATAGCCCGGCCCAACTTGCGTCGAGAGCTTTGCATAGAGTAGGAAGCATCTCGCTCGCCAGTTCGTTGAGGTCAAGTATATAACTCATTTTAGCGCTGAAACCCATCAGCGCGTTGCGATACTCGTAAGTCTGGGGGTAAAAAATGCGGTCGACAATTTTCTGAATTAAGTTATACAATGGACGGAACAATGCCATCAGCAAAAGAACGACCACGCTTACGAACAGCACCACGCTGAGCCGCGCTTCGTCAGGGAAAACGCGTAATACCAATAGAATGGTTCCGACACATCCGCCTATGATAAAAGCCAGTGACGCAATATACGCCAATCCAGTTCTGGCCGCCAGCTTGATATCCATAAGCCGGTACTGCGAGATGGCATAGCTGATAATGAGGGCATTTATCAGATTCCCGATATGGTCCAGAGGAAGGTTTTTCAAGCTCGGAATGAAATTGGTATAGGTGAGCAGCACCAGAATGCCCCAGCCGACAAACAGGTACATAGTGCGGTTGCGCTCTTTGGGGTCGGTAGAACGTCTGTATTTTATCACCAGCAGGCTGATAACCAAAGCGCTGAAAGACAGCCCTGTGATGCCTATGAACAACGTAGCAGGGAGATAGAGGAGGTAATCCACTACGCCATCCACTACGCGGGAATATTCTACCGCGTGCCCGCTAAAAGAAAGTAGCGCCATTATGGCCAGCGCTGCATAAGCCAGGTACAGCGGCAAGCCGGGACGACGTTCAGTGTATCCCAGGGCGAAGTGATAATAGGCTACCAGCGTCCATATCAAGGCTACAACGAGGATTTTATTCCAGAATATGGTCTGAGAAGCCGGTGCGTTGAGGTGCAACATGAACGATGTGAAACTCCAGAAAGCGGCTATACCGAGGTAATAGGCGAACAGCTTGCCCGTTCGGTTTCCAGCTCTCTGGGAAGCAATCGCCAGCAGTATGAGGTAAAAACAGGAAGCGAGCAGAGGGATTAGCGCCAGCGTATTCAAGCCAGCCTCCTCTTACGGCGGCTGTCCATCAATAAAAAGCTTTGATCGCCATAGTTAATCGTGGCAATCATTATGCTTAAAAATAATCTAATTTGTCAACAAGATAAGACGCTAATTTATGCTTGTGTTCAGATATGTTCTGTCTTGACAAAAATATTAATTCACTCCAGTATTCCTTTACCAGTATATGCGAACACTTTCTACTACTCGCCCCACTGTCGCCAGAGCGCTAGAATCATCCGGGGTTTTTACAAGATTCGTTATGCCATGGTAAAACCCCCTTATTTCGTCCACTGTATATCCAAGCGACGAAAGATAACAGGCAAAATATTCTCCGCCGGGGAAATTGGCAGAGTTTCCAACATAGGAATCCAGCGCCAGCATGCCTTCCTGAGCTTCGACGCTGGACATGGTATCGTGCTTCCAGTTGAGACCATGGCCTTCAATGTGAAAGCGCTCGTGCGCACCGTCCACGCGCGTGTTGGGAGCCATATAAAAAAGAAAGCTGGCATACGTATCAGGGGCAGCCGTTTCAATCAACTCGGCGGTGCGCATGATGCTGTCCCGGGTTTCGCCAGGGAACCCAACGACGATATTAAAATTGGTAATAATGCCAAGCTCTCTTGCAAAGCGAGCTATCTTTAATGCTGCCTCCGGAGCATAATTTCTGCCCATGGAGCGCAGCATTTCCGTTGACCCGGACTCCACACCGATATCGAGTGCTACGCAACCCGAACGTTTCATTTTCTCTAACAGCGAATAGTTCAGGCTGCTGATGCGCGCATAGGACGACCACTTCAAGGCGATTCCATTCTTATCGCATGACTCGTATATGGTGTCACAGAGTTGTGCACATCTCTCTGGCGGTGCTGAAAAACAGGAGTCGGTAAAGCGGAACGTATGGATGCCTAATTCTACGACATTGCGAATCAATTCCTGCACCACACTTTCGATGCTACGGTATCTAACCGGTTTATCCCAATACGAGACCTCCGAGCAATAGGCGCAGTTGAACGGACAACCGCGGCTGGCCTCCACTGGTAATACAGGCAATCTCCTGGTGGATGGTATTCCCATCAGCTTCCAATCAGGCTGTCTTATCGATTCACATGGTGCCGGCTGTCTCGGAATTGTTTTTAAAATGCTGCCCCCGCGTTTGTAGACAAGCCCCGATATATGGTTCGTGTCTGCCCCAACTTCAATCGCCCTTATCAATTCCAAAAATGTTTGTTCACCTTCGCGCATTACTATGTAATCTATGGCTGGAACTATTTTTAAAATCTCATCGGGGGGAACGGACCAGGATAATGGCCCACCTAGAATAATCACAGCCCGGGGGTTATCCATCTCAACCTTGTTTGCTATCTGTTTTACATCATCGACCCCCATGAAAGTCGATGAGATTCCCACGATGTCGGCATCGTATGTTTTTTCAGTGTCGATAAAGTAGTCTGCGATTTCCACATCCACACCGCGCTCGGTAAGGAAAGTGGCCAGCACCGCCGGGGCGACGGTAGGGATGGAAAACTGAAGTATCGATTTACCGGCCATACGCGCCAGTAAGCTGATGGGCCCCACCGGCATTCCCATATCCAGCAGTTGTGGCAGTCTGACCGGGGCAAAGCCGGTTACGATCAGAACACGGCTTTTAATTATTTCAGTGTTCCCCATATTTATACTCGTTTCCATTTCATCGATTATTTGTGGCAATCTCACACGCTTGCGTTTTGAGCAGCGGTCCGGGCTTTGACCGAAACAGAAGTGTCCACAAGAAAACTAATGGTTTCTTCCCCGGGGTTGATATGTGTAGCCTTTACGTGGGCAAGATCTGCGCCGGCGGCTTTCTGGCGCAGTTCATAGGTTTTGAAAGCGCCTTCCGGAAGCAGTGTTATCATAAGCGGCCGCAAACCGATAAAAGATTCGAGCTCAGCGTAGGGCGTGTCAAGTAGTTTGAGTTCTGCGTGTATCGATTCGGCAATTTTTTCAACCGGTGTATTGCGGTCATCGCCCTTCATTTCCACATAAAGGTGGAGTATCGGTTTTTCGCGCATTTCCTTACGGGCCACCCAGTCCACATACTCCAGCCTGCTATTCTCAATGGCGCGCCAGATTATCTTTTCGCCCAACCTGGTAAAGCCTGCTATATCTATTTGATCGTCTATGCGGGCCACAAAACTCATCTGGGGGATATCGATGTTTAGATTATCGTTTCGCCGCGACAGTATCTTGACCATGTGCCCCAGACGATAACGTATAAACGGTCCGCCGTGCAGGCTGGTTATTACCAGCTCGTAATTGCCCGGTTCCAGTTCATTCATAAGAAAAGTGCGCGGCTTGAAGGCAATGTCTTCGCGCGAACGCAGGGCGTCTTTCTCCGGGATGAACTCCAAAAAGTTCAAATGCGGCACGAATGTCATTCCACTATGGTCCCAGGCCTGCATGGCGATAACGGGGGCCTCAGTGCAGCCGTGGAAATCCAGCGGATAGCATCCCCACATATCTTTGATTTTCTCGCGGAATACTTCGCCGTCGATACCGAATGTAACCAGCCCCTTCAGTTTCCACAAATCCCTGGGCATCAATGCGCGATGGTTCAATTTTGCTTTTAATATGCCGCCAGCCAATCTGACGAGCGCTTTGGGATTTTTCTTAAGCCAGCTTTTCATATCGCTCTTTTCCTGAGCATGTCGGCTGAATCGCTGCCCGATAGCAACAGCGACGCTGGACATACATATAGACATATCCAGCCCCTCTGAGAGGGCCATATCGAAACCTTTTTTCATGCGCTCCTCAAACGGCATCCTTTCTGCTTCGGCCACCGGAGGCAGCATGGTGAATAGCTCGTGCGGGAAGGCTCTCACGATAGTACCGGTGGCATAAGGGGGAGGCGCCATGCTGTAGAGCACCCTGTCGTTCTTGTGAAAATTGACCTCGCCGCGCTTGTTAGCAGCCGCCAGAATCATCATGGCGAATACCAGCGGCTCGATCTCATCGAAAGCGCGCGCAGTTATCGGCGCCCAGCGGTAGGCATACTCACCCGATTTGCCGGAAGTATATTGCCATAACAGGGGTTTTTTGGGCAATACATCCATACGGCGTTTAAGCAGATAAGGCGCGTAATCGGCGTAGGTAGTCAGGGGAACGCAATCGCGGAATTCCTCAACGGTTTCCGGATTGGCACCGTCCATCACGCGCTGTCCGAGTTCGCATCTCTTCAGCAAGCCTATTTGTTCTAACAACAACCGATTTTGAATACGCATGAAATCAGCTATGCTCAGGTCGAGAAAACCGCAGCATATCTGCCATACCTCATCGTATTTACCCTGGGCGAATAAATCAGCTACTTTATTCATGGTGACGTCCCTCCTCGTGTCGAGATCTTTCAATGTAATATCAGTGGCATATCTGGTCAGACTCCGCCAGTTGGGAACTAACATCGGCGTGTTCTTGCGATAATCTGCATAGCTACAAAACATGCGCTCAAAAAAGAACCTGTCCTGTATTGCCACAACGACGATATCTATCGCCATCCAGACCAGCGCCGCATCCAGCATCAGTCTGGATTGCGATACCAGAACTAGAGAAAAAAGCGCAACACCCAGCCCGTATACGCCGGGATGCCTCACGACAGCATACAGGCCGCTCGTAACAAGCTCATCGCTCACGCCGACCTTGAAGTAGGTTTTATAAAAAGGAAGGTTAATGAACAGGGAATGCAGCAATTGAAACATCGAGGCCGTAAAAAGAATCCAGCCGCATATGACAGCCCATACCGGAAGGATAAACTTGTCCGGCGACAGACAGGCAAGAATGGCACCGGATGCTATCAGGCCGCATCCGCTTATCCATGACAGCGGCTTAGCCCAGGCAATTCGCTTGATGGCTGCGATGTCCACCAAGTGAAAGATAGGGAAACCCAGAGCGCCCAACAACAAGTACAACATATTTACCTTAGAATCAATATGTCATACACGAAGGTGCTTTGGAAGGTTCATTATACTAGAACAATGTTCTAGTTAAGGCTAAGCCATGCGTAAAAGATTATTGGCGTAACTGCCTATCGATTTTAATTCATATGGTGTGTTAATTTTGGATTATGTCGCGAGGGGAGGTTTGCCGCACACTTTGAGCGGATTCTTCTCAGATCAGGCGAGCCTTATCGCTACTGAGATATTTGCCATCGAGCTGTGCCCAACACAAATAAATTATTGACATTCAGATACCATCACGGCCCGGATCCAAACATATGCATTTCGACACCCCACCGGTTTGCCAATATCGAGTGCAAGGGGAACTCAGAAATCAGCTACAGTCGAGCCTATTGGTATTAAGATTGAGGTGGCTGAAATAGGGAGGAGGGGATTACAAAAAAGAGAGGCTTTTTCAGCCTCCCTCTTTTTAGCCAGTCTCGTTAAGGACTATTTCCACTTTATCTTGACTTCGCGGCCTTCGTCGTCCGACGGGCTGCCTTTATCCAGATCCTTTAATTTACCTGTTATGTCCCTGAGGTCGATGGAGGGTGACTTATCACCCAACTCCAGCCCGTAGCCTACGAAAAAGTCAACGAAACTCTTGAGGAGCTTCTTGGTATCTTCGTGAAAGGCTTCAAGCTCGTCCTTGGTGGCCAGTTTCTTTTCCCTGGCCATAAGCGCGGTCAACTCTTTCTTTAAAGCGTCCATCTCTTCCCGGGCCACGCCGTTGCTACGGCTGTCACCCTTGAAGTGGCTTTCCATCAGATAGTCCAGAAAATCCGCCTGGCTCATATCGCCGCGGTTGTCATCGATTTTCTTGACCAGCTCGGCCGGCAGTATCAGCATGCGTTTGTCGGACATAAAGGCTCCTTACTATAGCTCCGCGTTCTCATTATCTCGCATTTCAAGCGTATCCATCAACCCATCTATGGACCTCAGTACCTCGAGGCCTTTCATGGTTACCCTGTAAGTGACCGACGGGTTCCCCAGTTTCACCTTATCGATCAAGCCCCTGTCCAGCAGGAAGCTTAAATACTTCTGCAACTGGAAGTAGCTCATATTGACGCTGTACATGATCTCAGTCTTGCCGGCCTCGCCGAGCCTGAGCATGTCAGCAATAATCTCCAAACTTGAGCGCCTGCGGTCTAGTTTCACACTTACCCCGATGATATAACTAGTACTATTATACTAGATATGTCAAGAGGGGAATGTACTTTTAGCTAAAACCGCGTGCGTACCACCCCCATATCGAATTCCCCCATAACAAGGCCAGCATAGTACCCAAAGCCAGAAAAGGCCCGAAAGGAATAGCCTGCTTTCGTCCCTTTTCCCTGGTTGCCAGGAGTACTATAGCCACAATGCCGCCCGCTACAATGGCTAAAAAGATGGCTACCAATACAGACGGGTAGCCAAGCATTATCCCCATCAGCGCAGCCATCTTAACGTCCCCCAGCCCCATTCCACCTCGCGACAGTATAGCGATAAGTAAAAACAAGACCAGTCCGATGGCGCAACCGATAGCAGCATGCGTTATATCCGGGACTATATCCAACCTGTAAGCCAGCAAGCTAAAGGCAGTCGCAATAGGCGCGGCCGGATATACCAGCCAGTTCATGATGAGTTGTTGCTCCAGGTCAATAACTGCTATTACTAGAAGCAGGCAAAAATAGAATAGAGCGATAGCCAGTTCGGGTGATAACCCGAAGAAAGCGAATAACAAGCCAAAAGCTACGGCCGTAGCCGCCTCAACCAATGGCAGGCGTAGCGGGATAGGTTGCCCGCAGTAGCGACAGCGGCCTTTGAGCAAGGCGTAGCTCAATACAGGAACGAGGTCTTTAACGGCAAGGCGCTTGTTGCAGGATGGGCAATGCGAAGGAGGATAAGCCAGAGATTGTCCTGAGGGTAAACGGTCGATAACCACGTTTAAAAAACTGCCCACCAGCAGGCCGAACAAAACGAATAAGAAGGCAATAGCTATATCCATATGCATATATATTTTGACGTTTTTTGAACGTATAAGTCAATACTTTCTAAGTTAACCGACAAAGGTACTATAAAAAATGGGACTAAATGTCTATTGAACATGAGTATCTGCAGAAATATAATTACCTCACATAAGTTAACTCATAGTCCATTTTGCTCAACGGAAATAAACGGAAATAAACAAAGGGAGGTCATAGTCGATGAAAAAGTTGTTCAGCTTCCGTAAAAATGGCGAGAAGGGGTTCACCCTGATCGAACTCCTGGTGGTCGTCGCCATCTTAGGCATTCTTGCCGCCGTAGCTATCCCCAATATCATGGGTTTGGTTGGCAAGAGCAAGATCGGCGCTGCTAACGCCGAAGTCGGCTTGGTAAGGACAGCCGTATCCGCCGCAATGGCAGACGCCCAGTTAGCAAACATAACCGCAGGTGGCATCGCTGCCGGGGCTCAGACTGGTGCTGGTGAAATAGTCATAGGAGCTTATATTCAGGGGGGAATCTCAACCGTCCTCGGAACCTACTCAATCGATACCACTGGTATAGTCACCGCCACAGCCTATCCTGGCCTGCCAACCGGCGCCACATTCAACGGCCTACAATGGATTCCATAAACCTCTAAGAAAGTCCGCATCAATATCGCTCTTGAGAAGGCATGCAGCGGAACCCGCTGCATGCCTTCTTTTAATGCATCTAATCGAGTTTAAATATGGGGTGGCCCAGGATTGATATTTAAAACCGGTTATTCATAGTGGACCAAAACTCAGCTGTCCAGCTTTTTGACATGCGGCTTATACCAAAGTAGAATGAGACGAAGGTTGAGGATGAATAATGCTGACTGAGTATATTCAAGCCGCTATAGATAGCATCAACTGGAAGGTCATGGACGACGGCTCTTTCTACGCTGAAATACCCCTGCTGGGTTTACACATCAACAACGCTCACCTCGAGGAATGCCAGTGCCGCATCCGCGAAATGCTAGAGGAACACATTGTTGTCAGTCTTTCTCGGCATAGCACATTGCCGGCCATAGGCGGCGTTGAGATTGTGGCTAAAGAATCCGTCTGATAGTTTTTCAAGCACAGAGGCCATAACGCTCTCGTGTTTACTCTCCGCGATGCCACAGGTAATAATAGCATCCCACTGTCCCTGCCCGTGAGTATCACGCTTTGTAATTGATAGATATTGCCGTCACGTAAGAGGTTTCTTACCGCGCGGTCGGCTTTCAGCACCAGTATCTGACAGGAACCACAATAACAATGAAGCTATCGTGGCTTGATGCGGGATAGGCTGTTTAAAATGCGCGTCCCTGTGCTGCACCTCTGGTTTTGGCGCGCATCAATAATGCCAAAATGTCCTGTGTTTCCAGTCTAGCGCAAAATGAAAGTAAAGCCAAAAAGTCCGTCTGTTAACGATGCGATGGACGATACCGTTACCGATTCGAAATGACCGCCGGACCTGAGAGCGCGCGCGTATGTCAATAGCAGACTCTCAGAAGAAGCTACACCCTTTACAGTAATACCGTCCATTTGATACTCGACATCGGTAATGTTAAGACCTGAAGGTATTTTATTCACGATTTCGCGTAGGTCCCTGTCGCCATTGTCCAGGTTCAGTTTCAGACCGTTGAGGGTATTATTAAAAAATACCTCGTTTTGCTGTGTCAACGCGATCTGGCTCTGCACGGCATCAGCCTGTGTCGAGAGTTTAGCTGACTCAGCTTTTTTGGCGGTTATGGCATCCTGAGCCTGCTTGTTATCGGCGCGCAATCTGGTTAACTGTATCTGTAAGTCGCTATTCTGCCTGGTTAACAAACTGTTATCATCACGCAACGAACGAAGCGACAACGCGCCATATACAAGCACACCGGTGGCTGCCACGGCGCCCACCGGCACTAACACGCGCGTCCAGCTGAATGCAGGTGGCCGATATGCCTGAGGCAGCGCATTGAAATCAATCATAGAGTACTGGTTTCCGGCTCCTCCCGGCAAATGTCCTTTCAATGCCAGGCCGGCATTTACCATATATTGTGTGGGGTTAAAAACGTCCTTGTAATTCAATGGGGGCTTGATGGCCGCGACCGGATAGCCGAGCTTGCCGAGGTATTGCATGCTATCGTTTTCACGCGCTATGTCACCGCTGATGTATATCTCTGTCGATCGGTCCAGAGGTTTATCCGGATATGTCGAATTATAGAATGTGATGGTACGGTTGAGCTCCTCCGTTATGGCTGGCAGTTTCTCATGCAGTGAAATTCCTTCCACAGGTAACGACAGGCTGCGGATCACCAGCGGTATGCGCTCGCTTAAGATGATGATATCCACGAAAGTCAGCCAGGCATTTATATGGATGGCACGGTTGGCGTTCACACAGCGTATCAGAGCCAGCGGCGCCAGGTCCATGAAGCGAGTCTTGAGGCCGGCTTTGCGTACAACACTTAAGAGCACATCCGTGGAATTACGCGGATAAGCCGCCAGGAACAGGCGCAATTCGCCTTTTGCAGAAGGCAGGGGTTGATATGAGTAATACACCTGACTCAAAGGCATGGGCAAGATGCGGCTGGCCTCATTGCTTACCGCCTCCGGCAGGAGATTCCTGGGCACCTCAGGTATAGAAATAATACGAAACACCGAATTGAGACCGCTTATACCCACAAACACTTTGGTTTCGTTTACTTTCTGAAGCTTGAAAAGCTGCCTGATGGCTTCGGCCACGCGATTCTCGTCCAGTATGACGCCTTCACTTACCAGGCCAGCGTCCAGCATCAGGCTGGCCCATTTTTCCACTTGGTTACCCTTGGTGACCAACAGTTTAATTTCACTATCTTCAATGTAGAGGCTAACTCTTTTTTGGGCCATTTTAGTCTCCCTTGTAAGAATAAACGGCTACAGTCAATTCGGCTGATGGCATCTCGGCTGCGGTGACAGCATCCGACAGCGCAACATCAATGCTGGTATCGCTGACCATCGCGGTAATACTATCTAATACCATCGAGTTTAGCGTGTTGCTGATAATTGTTTTAATCGTTCCTGGGATCGCCTGGGCAGGAATACCCTGTATGGCTGCCGTGATTTCGGCTCCCAGAGGCCCACTAAAAACCGGTAGCAATTTGGCATAATCGTCAGCGGTGAATAACGCGGCTATAGCTTCACTGTATATCCCCGCTACCGTATCTATGAGTGAATTCGCTAGTCCGTTTTCGATGGCCAGTGCAATTTCATTCGACAGCAAATCGGCTATTGAGGAGCTAAACTGAGTGGTTATTATGTCGTG
>QZJY01000020.1 GCA_003597995.1 Dehalococcoidia bacterium | reverse complement strand
ATGCCCTGCTCGTAGAGCTCCCAGCATAGAGTTATTAAAGTGGCGTTTTGCATGTCCATGATTTTACATGGACTGTCGGATTTCTACGGAAACATACCGGCCCATGATTTCAGTCAAGGATGGCGAGCTGGTACCCTCGGGTCAGGTGCGCAGCCGGTCCAAAGGCAAGGAGAAACTGCTGGAGTTCGCCAACGGCCTCAAGGGCGTAGAAGACCTGGCGGTCATACACAGCACCACGCCGGATGAAGCCCAGGAAATGGCGAACAGCATTACCTCATTCCCCAAAGAGCGCATCCATGTTCAACGCGTGGGGCCGGCGCTGGCAACGCACGCCGGGCCGGGAGTGCTGGGGATAGCTGTGAGAACCAGGAGCTAGCAACCTTCCTTAAGGTTTTTCAGGCACGGCTTGGGAAGCGTTTGCCGAACCTTGTTGGTTTAGGAAAGGTTCCAAATTCCATAAAATCAACGTTTTATCAGCCGAAGCACTGATGGCTCGTCTGGAATTACTATGTAAACTCACCGCGCAGACTTCAGCTGAGTGTCCATTGAAAGTGTGAATGGCTTCGCCTGTTTCTATATTCCAGAGTTTCAATGTCTTGTCCCAGGAGCCGCTGATAGCGAACTTGCTATCTTTATTCATGCATACAGCTTCGACTTTATCCGAGTGACCTTTAAAAGTCCGCATAACGTTTCCAGTTTCCACATCCCACAAGATCAACGTATTGTCCCATGAGCCACTGACAGCCAATTTGCCGTCACTGCTTATACTCAGGCCACGGACTTTTTCCGAGTGTCCCTTGAAAGCGCGAATTATTTCCCCTGTTTGCACATCCCAGAGTATCAGTGTCGTATCCTCAGAAGCGCTAATTGCCTGCTTGCCATCAGTAGTAAACCTCACCGCCCATACATCTCTTGTGTGTCCGCTGAAAGTTCTGATTTGCTTTCCGCTTTCCACATCCCAGAGGCTCAGTGATTTGTTGAATGCGCCGCACATAGCAAGTTTCCCATCAATGCTCAAGCTCACTGCCCAGACCCAGCCTAAGTATCCTTCAAAGGTACGGATAGCTTCGCCTGTTTCCACATCCCATAGAATAATCTTCCCATCTCCCGCCCCGCTTAATGCACGCTTCCCATCACTATTTACATCCACCGTGTGGACTTTATCCAAGTGCCCTTTAAAGGTGCGGATGGCTTCGCCTGTTTCCACATCCCATAAGATCAAAATATTGTCCCATGAGCCGCTGATGGCACGTTTCCCATCGCAGCAAAAACTTACGGCGCTGATTCTGTCCGAGTGCCCTTTTAAGGTTCTTATCATTGATGCGTCGGTTTCCATTGTTAAATACTCCATCGCACATATAAATTCAAGGTTTAATTATAAAAATAAGCTGGACGGGGATGTCAAACGTACCTATGCGTAGAAAAACAGGAAATTAAGGGTTTAGACAATATCGCAATTGTATATTATGACTTGGCTATTCCTAACTCAAAAAAGCTAATTCGATTTCTTCAATTCTCTATTTTCCTAAGATACAAGGGACAATACCGTTCCATTTTATGCGGCCAGAGGTCGGCGACAATCCCGAAGCATCTTCAGCTTTTCGGGAAGTCGCTCACTTCGTAAATTCAAGTATCAAACCATGATGACAAATGTCACAGACGACACCTTTCAAATCCAATAAAGTGGTGCATGACAGCATAATCACCGAATGCACAGCTGAATATTTGGGGGGAAAATAAGTAAGCGATGATCAAAACAATTAAAAAGATATCCATGCCTTTTGTGTTAGCCATAGTAGCTCTGTCAACACTGCTAGCAGGCTGCAGCCAGAGCGCCGTGTTCAATCCTCAACCTTATGTGCCACCCGAATACTACAGTTGTGTACCAATTGAACCCGATGACCTGTTAAGAGAATATTTTGGCGATCACGCGGAATTCCGCTGGCTTAATGTAAATGCCCAGTACAATGACGTTGTTTTTATCTTTAAAAATATACTCGTCGATGAACGTATGTTCACCGGATTGGACAAGGGCTTTATCTGGGTAGACCAAATCCAGTGCTACCTGATGAACCTCAGTAGCATGGACGACTTCAAACCGGGGGACAAAATCGATGTGGTGGGAAAGAATGCCGGGCCCGCATCACGTTACATTCCAGGACTTACTTTCAACAATTGCGTGGTAGCACCTGCCGGGCAGTTAGCTTTACCCGCTGATATTGATGCCTCTTCCACTTTCGCGCCGTCCTACTAGACATGAAAGAGTGGCTGCACCCGATAAACACCTAACAGAAAAGGAGTCCCGATTTCATCGGGACTCCTTTTAATTTTCACAGAGATGTAGAGAGAGCTATATCTCCGGCCCGTCTTTCGGCATCTCCGCACCGCCGTCCAGCCCCGATTCCATCTCCTCTTTGAGCTTGTCGTAGAGCCTGGCGGCGCGTGGGTAGCCTATCCCCAGCTTCCTCTGTAAATAAGACGCCGAAATCTGGTCATGTTCGCCCGCCAGTTGACGCACGGTGTCCATAAGCGGGTCCACTGGCTGGCTCTCTTTCTTCATCACAGGAGGAGCGGAGGCAATTTCCGTCACGTTGAGCGGCGCCACGTCCTGCTTCTTCTGGCTGTTCCAGAAATAGACCAGGCGTTCCACCTCTGCGTCGGAAACGTAGCATCCCTGAAGCCTCTTGGGCTTGGCCGCCTCGGTGGGGGCATAAAGCATGTCCCCGCGTCCCAGCAGCTTCTCGGCGCCCACCATGTCGAGGATGGTGCGCGAGTCCACCTGCGATGTGACGGCAAAGCTGATGCGCGTGGGGAAGTTGGCCTTGATTAGACCGGTAATGACGTCCACCGAAGGGCGCTGCGTGGCCACTACCAGGTGAATACCCACGGCGCGCGCCAGCTGGGCCAGGCGGCACAGGATGTGCTCCACCTCGTCGAAGCCGGCCATCATCAGGTCGGCCAGTTCGTCGATGACGAGGATAAGGTAAGGCATTTTCTCGGGGCCGGTTTTACCCTTGTTGTAGCCGTCGATATTGCGCGAACCCGTAGCCGCCAGCTTCTTGTAGCGGTTATCCATCTCCATATTGAGCCAGCGCATGGTGCTGAGAGCTTTGTCGGTATCCACGATGACCGGCGCCGCCAGGTGCGGCAGGCTGTTGAAGGGTGTAAGCTCCACGCGCTTGGGGTCTATCATAATGAGCTTGGTGTCATAGGGCGTGTTGCCCATCAATATGCAGCAAATGATGGCATTGAGGCACACCGTCTTGCCCGAACCGGTGGCCCCGGCAATCAGTATGTGCGGCATCTTGGCCAGGTCGTCGGCCACCGCTTCGCCGCCGGCGCCTTTGCCCAGCGCCATGGCCAGCTTGGTCTTGGTGAGGAGTTTTTGAAAACTGTTGGTCTCTATGATGCCGCGCAGGCTGACGGTGCTGTAGACCTTGTTGGGCACCTCGATACCGACGATGGGTTTGCCCGGTACGGGAGCCTCAATGCGGATGGTGGGAGCGGAGAGAGCCAGCGCCAGGTTGTTGGAAAGGGCGGTGATGCGTTCCACCTTGACGCGCGTACGCGAGGCCTCTTCGTCGCGGGCGGTAACATTGCCGTCCTTGTCTTTTTCCTGCACTCGTCTGGTTTTGATATCCCAGCCGGGCTCCACGCCGAACTGTGTCACGGTAGGGCCGACGTTTATCTCGATGACCTTACCGATGACGCCATAGCTCGCCAGGGCGTCTTCGATGACTTTGGCGCGCTGGCGGTTATCGGACTCGCTGAATTCTATCTCCTGGGCTTTGTCCAGAATATCTATGGGCGGCAGCTTCCAGCCGTCGATGACAACCACCCTGGAGGACTCGCCGTACTTGCGCCATACATCCAGCGCCACCTGCTGGGCCGGCTGCCTCGGAGCGGCGGTAGAGGTCTCTAATTCAGGCTTTTTGGGCGGCTCTTTAACCGCTTTCTCAGCGGACCCGCCGAATGAAGGCAGGCCGATCCTGCGTTGCGGGGGTGTAACGCCATCCTTGAGAGGAACTCGTGCTATGGATTCAGTGGCGGAGAGGCGCTCGGACTCTGTCAGTGAAGCAACGCCTTTCGTACCTGATGCAGGCATGCCGGTGGGCCGCGGCTTCGGCGCGGGCATGCGGAACAGTCCCACCAGCCCCCCGACGATATTCTTAAAGACGCGCCAGCTGATAGCCGGAAGCAGGAGAATGAATGCCAGCAATACCAGGCCGAGAATCTTGAACACGCCCAACACAACATCATCGCCAGCGATGTTAGAGCCTACGCTGCCTCCCAGGTCAAAAAACCCCAGTATGCCCCAGATTGCGAAAAGCAATATCAACGCGCCCGCCCAGCGGTACCAGTAATTCAGCGTCCAGCGTTTAGCAAACGGCACCAGTTGTTCGCGGAAAAGCACGCTCACCGCTACGATTAAAGCCATCAGGATGAGTATCAGACCCCACCCTAACGCTCCATAAGTGCCCGTAATGAGATTGTTAATAAATTCAGAGATTCTGTCCCACTGCCAGGCGAACAGGGCGATAAAGGCCGCCAGCAGAATGAGACGCCATGTCCAGATGGAGGTAAACAGCCGCCTCAACGGACCCGGACCGCCTCCGCTCCGATTGACCTTGGGAGCTCTAGCCTTCTGAGGCCGCGCTTTGGGCCTGGAGGAATGTTTTTCCGCTTTTTTGGCCGCGTGGTTGTTGGCCATACTCTTCCTCTACACCTGCACCTGCACCGGTAGTATCATGGGGCGGCGCTTGGTCTTGTCGTAGAAATACTTGTCGAGGGCATTTTTGACCTCGTTGTCGATAAAACCCCTGTCCGAAGTGTGCGTCCGGCCATGGTTCAACACCTCCGCCACCAGGTCGCGCCCGCCGTCGAGCATGTCTTTGGATTCGATGACATCCACGAAGCCGCGCGAGACAATATCGGGACGGGTGACCAGCTTGCCGGTCTGCTTGTTGATAGCGATGATGACCACCACGATGCCGTCGCGTGACAGCATGCGGCGGTTGCGCAGGATGACTCCGTCCACGTCCCCCACGGAGAGGCCGTCCACGTAAACATTGCCGGAGCTTACCTTGTGACCGGTTTTACCGCCGGTGGCATCCAGTTCCAGCACGTCGCCGTCCTCCAGCACAAAGGTGTGGTCGGCAGGAATACCTACCGACTGCGCCAGCTTGGCATGCAGGCTGAGGTGGCGGTATTCGCCATGCACGGGAACGAAATATTTGGGTTTGGTGAGGCTCATCATCAGCTTGAGCTCTTCCTGGCTGGCATGGCCATGAACGTGCGCCTGGGTACGGCTGCCGTAAAACACCTGGGCTCCCTGCTTGAAGAGATTGTCCACGGTGCGGTTGACCAGCGACTCATTGCCCGGTATGGGCGAGGCGGAGATGATTACGGTGTCTCCGGGAACAATGCTGATATGCTGGTTGGCACGGCTGGCGATACGCACCAGCCCGGAAGTGGGCTCTCCCTGGCTGCCGGTGGTGAGAATCACAACCTTTTCGCGAGGGGTGCGGGATAGCTCGTCGATATGCCCCATGACGCCCGGCGGGAGCTTGAGGTAGCCCAGGTCGCTGGCTATGCGCACGTTGTCCGTCATGCTGCGTCCCACCACGAAGACACGGCGGTTGTGTTTGGCAGCGGCATCTATTATCTGCTGCATGCGCGAGATAAGGGAGGCGAATGTGGTCACCAGCACGCGGCCAGGAGCATTGGCGATGATAGTATCAAGTGCTTCGCTGACCACTTTTTCGGAAGGAGTGTAACCCGGCAGCTCGGAGTAGGTCGAGTCGGACATGAGCAGCAGCACGCCCTGCGACCCCACCTGCGCCAGGCGGGAGAGGTCGGTGGGCTGCCCGTTTACCGGCGTGTAGTCCAGCTTGAAATCACCTGTATGCACGATGGTGCCGGCGGGAGTGCGCACGATGAGTCCCACCGCGTCTGGGATGCTGTGGCACACGGGGAAGAACTCCACCGCGAAATGATGCCCCAGAGTGAAATGCCCTCCCGGGGCAATCACATTGATCTTGGTCTGCGCCAGAACTTTTCTTTCTTTGAGCTTGCCGGAAATGAGGCCTTTGGCCAGTTTGGTGCAGTAGATGGGCACGTTAAGCTGCGGCAGCACGTAGGGCAGCGCTCCGATGTGGTCCTCGTGGGCGTGGGTAATGACGATGCCGCGCACCTTTTTCTGGTGCTCCACCAGGTAGCTGACATCGGGGATAACCAAGTCGATGCCCATCATTTCTTCGTCGGGGAACATCAGTCCGCAGTCGACGACCATTATGTCCTCGCCGTATTCGATGGCCATCATGTTCTTACCTATTTCCCCCAGGCCACCCAGGGGAATGATCTTGAGTTTTTCTTTTGGCATGAGCTTTTTTCCTTTATAACAGCTTGAGTTGCTGCGTTTCTCCCTTTTGGCTCATCTGAGCCTTATTTTCTCCGGTTTCTTTTTTCAATCCGGCCAGCAGGCCGGGTATTTTCAGCATGTCGGACTGGATGACGCCGCGCAAGCTACCCTGGTGCAGCGCCGCCGCCGGATGGTACATGGCGAAATAGAGCATGCCATCCTTCTTCACGGCCATGCCGTGTATCTGGCTGATGGTCTTACCCGGCAGAAAGAGAGCCATGGAGTAGCGCCCCAGCGTGACTATCATCTTCGGCTTGATGATTTCAAGCTGCTTGTCCAGCCACGGGCGGCAGTTGATAATCTCCTGCGGCAGCGGGTCGCGGTTGTCCGGCGGGCGCGTCTTGATGACATTGGTAATGTACACCTGCTCGCGCTTGAGGTCGATGGATTTCAGGAGCTGGTCCAGGAACTGGCCGGCTGAACCGACGAATGGTCGCCCCTGCTGGTCCTCGTGCCAGCCCGGAGCCTCGCCGATGAACATGATCTCGGCGTTCTCCGCCCCTTCTCCGGGCACCGCGTTAGTCCGCGATTTCGATATTTCACACTTGTGGCAGGAGCGTACGGCTTGATAAAGCTCAGTTAGAGCCGACATATCATAGTTGGCAGGGCTGGAATTGATGTCTGCACCTCTTGAATCATGATAACACGGGCTATATGTCAAGTCAATTTGAGTTAGCTTTAACCAAGGCTAAGCCAGTTTGAGTCTCCAGCAACTTCACGGAGAAAAAATTAACAGTGTGAGCAATATCACAGATAAGTTTTTTGAAGCATGTTAAATTAACACCTGAACAGAGGAGAGTTGAAATGAACGTCCGCTATTCAATGGTAGTAGAGGGCTACCTGACAAAAAATGGCGTATAACCAGTTTGTCCGACCCCGAAAATCACTATTCGGTGAAGGCCAGGAATCAGTATTTACCACAAGGAGGTCAAACATGGCTGATATGTTGAAGAGAGAAGCGAAAAAGGCGATACTCAAGGACATTATCCTCAAGTTACATGAGGGTCTGTCGGTCACGGAAGCCAAACAGCGGTTCGAACAGGAAGCGGGCAATATCAGCTCGTCTGAAATCGCGGAACTCGAGCAATCTCTCATTGACGAGGGACTTTCCACGGAAGAGATTAAGAAGTTCTGCAATGTCCACGCCCTTATCTTCCAGTCAGCCCTGGAAAAGGAGGCCGTCAAAGAAACTTCGCCGGCGCACCCGGTCTACCTTTTCAAGCTGGAAAACCGCGAAATAGAAAAACTGGTTGATGCCCTGAAAAAGACGGCTGAAAAAAAGGATAGCTCCGGCTTTCCCCGCGTTAAGGCGCAACTTAAAGAAGTCTTGCTCAAACTCAGGGGGGTGGAAACCCACTATGAACGCAAAGAGCAGCTCCTCTTCCCGTTCCTTGAGAAAAAGGGCTTCATGGGCCCTTCAAAAGTGATGTGGGGGAAAGACAATGAAATCAGGGGATTGCTGAAAGCGGCATCGGCTGAACTCGATGGCATTAAGGGGCACGATGAGCTATCCGCTTATCTTGAGAAAAGACTGAACCCGTTCATCGACGAAGTCCTGGGCATGGTATTCAAGGAAGAGAATATTCTCTTCCCCGCTTCGCTCGAAAAGCTCGATGCCGGTGATTGGGTGGAAATACTTCGGGAGAGTGATGGCATCGGCTATGTTTTCATTGAAAAACCGGCGGAAACGACCGAACTTATCAGGCATCTGGAGTCAACGCTCCTCGAAGAGACACTAATCCGTGATGAGGCTATCAATATGCCCACGGGTTCAATCAAGCTTGCAGAGTTGCTACCTATATTGAATACACTTCCGCTGGACGTGACTTTCATCGATAAGGATGATACGCTGCGTTACTTCTCAGACAGCAAGGAACGCATTTTCCTGCGCACCAAGGCAGTTCTGGGAAGGAAGGTGCAGAACTGCCATCCGCCGCAGAGCGTGGAGAAGGTGGAAAAGATTTTATCCGCTTTCAAACAGGGAAAGCGGGACTCTTATGAATTCTGGATCACCTTCCATGACCGGTTGATTTACATCCGCTACTTCGCTGTGCGGGACAGCCAGGGGAACTACCTGGGAACACTTGAAGTCACTCAAGACATCACTGGAATCAAGCAATTAGAGGGGGAGAGGAGGTTGCTGGATGAAAGAGATTGATTTGACCAGGAGTGTCTACGAACTCACAGAGGCTTTCCCGGAACTCATCAGCGTTCTCAAAGAATTGGGGTTTGCGGGTGTGACTTACCCGGTTGTCAGGAACACTCTTGGCAAAATTATGACAATACCTCAGGGTTGCCAGAAGCAGGGGAAAAACCTCGATGATGTGGTGAGAAAACTCGAGGAAAATAGGTTTGTTGTGAAATCACCGCAGGCTCTTTTCTCCAGAATATAGGCAACACATCTTATTTTTCTCCAATAAATATGGGGATGGGGGCTGGATTCCATCCCTGGTAGCTACCATTTTTTATCTACCTCTATTTTAACCAGTTGACCTTCGGGTAAGCGTTTCAATACCCTCCACATCTTTCGTTCCCTCTGACATGGACATCGCTCTTCTAAAGGTAAATATGCCGCAGAGATCTAGATAATCAGCTTTCATTATGCCACTGCCAAAGGCAGCCTGACGCCACTGTCAATCAACGGAATAAGACACTATTGGATATGGAAGCATCTGCTCATGGGCGTTCAGCCTTTCTTTTCTCCAACTTAACCGAGTTGTGGTAGAATAATCGGAATGTTCAGCAGAGACATGTCTATAGAGCAATGATAAATGTCTAAATCATTTTCGATTCTCATCCCCACCTATAACGAGCATGACAACATCGCCCTGCTCCTGGAGCGCATTGCCGGTGCCATTACCGGTAATGACTACGAAGTGGTCTTCGTTGACGACGACAGCCGCGACGGCACCCCGGAACTGATAAAGGCACTTTCCTCCAAATACCCGGCGAGGGTTGTCGTGCGTAAGGATAAAAAAGGCCTGGCTTCAGCAGTGGTTGATGGCTTCGGCATGGTATCCTTCGACACCGTGGTGGTGATGGATGCCGACCTGCAGCACCCGCCTGAGGTTATCCCTGCACTTATCGAGGCAATACGCGCTGGGGCAGACATCGCCGTGGCCAGCAGGTATGTTCCGGGCGGAGGAACCGCCGGCTGGAGTAAAACACGGCAGCTAATCTCCAATGGGGCCATCATGCTGGCTCATATCCTTCTGCCGCAGAGCCGTAAGGTAAAAGACCCTATGTCAGGTTTCTTCGCCTTCAAAAAGAGCGTTATATCCGGGGTTACGCTGGCGCCTATAGGTTACAAGGTACTGCTGGAGATGCTGGTGATGGGTACGGCCGGCAAAGTCGCCGAAGTGCCCTTCATGTTCCAGCCCCGCGAGAAGGGCAAGAGCAAGCTGGATGTGAAACAGGAAATCGAGTATCTAAAGCACATCTTCAGCCTGATGCAGAGAAGCGGGGAACTTGTCCGCTTCCTGAAATTTTGCCTCGTCGGGGGAAGCGGCGTATTAGTGAACGAAGGATTGCTCTGGCTATTAACGGATAAAGTCGGGCTTTTTTTCATGTTGTCCTCGGCCATTGCCATCGAAACGTCCATCATCACCAATTTCGTCCTCAATCACTGGTTCACTTTTGCCGACCTTAAAGGAAACGGTGTAAAATCCTATTTGACCAAGCTGGGACAGTTCAACCTTGTGAGCCTGGTAGCCGTAGGCATAAACCTGGGTCTGTTATGGCTTTTCAAGACAGAGTTCGGGGTATATTATCTGATAGCCAACCTGATCGGCATAGCCGTCTCGATGTTGTGGAATTACATAGCCAATAACCTGTGGACATGGAAAAGATAAAAATCGGCTTCAAGCAGCTCATCCGCTGGCAGTATTTCCCCCTGCTGGTACTGCTTCTGGTGGTGCTGGGGCTGCACCTGGCCACCATCACCCGCCCCAACGAGCCCCTTTTCGACGAGCAACACTATGTGCCCGACGCCCGACGTATCGTCACAGGGGAAGGCACCTTGCGCGTGGAGCACCCGCCCCTGGCCAAGCTTATCATCGCCGGCGGCATCGAGATTTTCGGCGACAACCCCTGGGGCTGGCGCATGCCGGCCGTCTTGCTAAGCACTATCGCCCTGATAGCCTTTTACGACATCTGCCGCAAGCTGGGTACATCCCACAAGACGGCTTTCCTGGCCACACTGTTGCTTGGAACGGAAAACCTCATGTTCATCCACAGCGGCATGACCATGCTGGATATATTTGAGGTAGCTTTTGCCATATTCGCCTTCTGGTTCTATCTCAAGGGCTCGCGCTGGTGGTGGGCGGCAGCCGTCTCCGTGGCACTGGCCGGGCTTTCCAAGTTCAGCGGCATCCTGGCCATCATTCCCATCGGCCTGCACTGGATGATTATCGGTTACAAACACGACATGGGGAATACGGTTCAACAGGTATCGTCACAAGTTCCAGTCGTTGCCCAGTCGCCGTCTCAAGCACCAGTTGTCGAGCAGTTACCGCCTCAAGCCCCGGTTGTGGAACAATCAGCGTCTCAAATCACGATTGTTGAGCAGTCAACGCCCGTTCTTGAAAGCGTCTCGGCAAGTGCAGAAACAGTAATCAATTCTCCTTCCGATACCGCCCAGGTTGTGCCTAGCCAGGCTGAGCCGGCGAAAAAACGCGGTTTCTGGGCTACCTACTCCAGCCCCATCGTATTCATTCTGTCCATGGCTCTGGCGCCTATCGCCTTTTTCCTGCTTTACAGCGTTTTCGAAATGGTCATCTGGACCAAGTGGATTCCTTTCGTTGTCTGGGGGCACTGGGACCAGGGCATCGTGGGCGATATCAAGAACGCTCTGACACAGACCGGCAGCATCAAATTCAGCTACGACGGGGCTTTCCCCGCCCGCCCCTGGGAGTGGATACTTTCCCCTACCGGCTCGTTCTATTTTTACGGCTGGCTGTTCCACCCGGAAAATTACAAAAATATCATGCTGCCCTACTGGTACACGCCCAGCTATACCGGCATGCTCAGCCCATCGCTCTGGCTCAGTGGCCTAGCCGTCATCCCCTACGCCGTCGTTAAGTCCTTCATACGGAGGAACAACCCGGAGAAGAACGCCGCTATCTTTGTCGTCTGCTGGATAATCGGCACCTGGCTGGTGTGGGTGCCGCTTTTCCTGGCCACCAACCGCATTACCTACATGTTCTACTACCTGCCGACCATCGGGGCCATCGCCATAGGCACAGCTCTCATCCTGGCCGGCTTTCTCAAGAGGATAGAGAAACGCACCGGCGGCTTCCGCAAGCGCTTCATGCAGCTTGGCGTGACCTCGTTCCTGCTGGTCCACTTATTATCATTCAGCATCCTTTCACCGCTGCACCTGTGGATTTCCATACCCGTCAGTGCAATGTTGCTTCTCTTCGCTCTGAATTATCTGGGCTTCGGCTGGCGCTTTACCATCCAGTTTTATGTAGCTGCCGCCATTGCCACACTGATAATGCGTTTCGTCCTCTACTGGCCGCTTAAAGGCTGGCTGGTGACGGGCAACGCTCCCTGGGGACTGCCGGAGGTATCTTTTCTCTGGGTGGTCAGCGCCGTGATAGGACTAGCCATCACCTGGATACTTTTTGCCATTATCCATCTTGCTGTAAACCGCATCATCAGGGACAACGCGCTCCCGCCGCAGGATGCAGCTAACCCATCTCCGACAGACACAATCCAGCCTTGATTATTATCCCTCCGTGCCGGGACAGGTTCTAACCTGCTTCATGCTCGTCTGCACCGAGTCTCAGAACCCCTCTATCAATTTTTCTCTGGACTTTAGATTATTTTTCTCTGGCTCTGTTCGGAATTCGTGGAAAGAGCCAAGACGGGGGTAATTTAGGTATGAAAAGTAACCTTTCAAAATCAGAGTTAATAGATGGAATAAGGACTAAAACAAAGAGGGCAAAACCCATAGTCAGGGCAGACTTATTAAGAGGTTTAGACAATAAGCCCAAAGCAACTCTTGAAAGGATTTATGGGTCTATTCGAGTAGATAAAGATGGGACGGGGATTAGATATTCAAAATGAGGGGGTGAAAAGTGATGGAAAACACATTGACTAAAGCGGAATTAATTCACGGGATAAAAGACAAGACTAAAAAAGCCAAGCCATTCGTTAGGGCTACACTATTAAAGGGTTTGAAATACAAAACACGGGCAGAGTTAGAACGAATCTACAAATCCGCCCGTGTTTCTAGCGATGGTTTAGATATTAGAGTGGGCTAAAACCAATTATTCTTTTTGGGAGAGCGTTGTGTATAGCGAGGTTTTCTGCCCGTTTTGCCCTGATATTTTGAGCTATGAGAGGCTTCCAAAGATATGCCACTATCAAAAAGATTAGCTTCATGGACACGAAAAAACCTGGCGGTAGGATATTTGTTATCACGCAGATGCGACTGTAGTCTATTGCGGCAACCACCACTTCCGCAATCACTGCCGCCAATGTCTATTATCCGTTTATCTTTATTCGCCAACTCATATGAGCCACGACTACCATCTAGCTTATTCACATTATCTTTTGTGAATTTTGACCATTTTTTAGGAATTGGCATATTAACTAACCTCCTTAAATCTACATTGACAATCGGAATAAATAGCTTTAGGATACAGATAAGGGACAAGTGGGGGCTACGGGAATCGAACCCGCATTATCGGTGTTAAAGACAGATGTCCTGACCTTTAGACCAAGCCCCCTTGCCGAATGGGTAAGAGCAGGTAATTAGTAGTTATCTGCTCTTACGTCTATTTAGAGAGATTGCCGTTATCATCGGCATCCGTGCAACCTCTATGACTGGTGCTCTTTTCACTCGCTTTTTCATCACCCCCTTTTTCTTTTTTGTTAGCCCGTATCTAGTGGGTGTTCCCATATCTACCGATGGGCGTGTAAGCCGTTGCCATTCTGGAAGTCGTGCCAACAATTCGCCAGTATCATAATTAAGGTTAGTTCCTCTTGATTGCACGACTACATCACGCCAGTTTTGCATTGTGGATTTGATGCCCGCTTTTTCGGCGGGCGTTTTGTTCTCTAGGCTTTCATGAGGTCTAAAGAAGTTGTAATAGACTAACCAGCCGTCAAGAATCATCGAAGCACCTTCAGGCGTTTTTAAGCCACGCATGACTTTTGTTCGGCTCTTTAATGAGCCGTGAAAACGCTCTAACAAGTTTGTATTTGGCTGGACTATGAAGCCTTTAGTCTGTATATGCTCTGTATCCCCACCTAATGCCGATTCAGCCCCTTCAACATATGCGCCTAGTTTATCTGTTATCAATTTCTTTGGTTGCTTGCCAGCACGCTTTACAGCCATTTCGATAAGATTTTTCGCATGTTGGCTGGTGCGATTGTATGTAAGTTGTGATGCTAATAAAAAACGGGTCTTTACATCGATACAATCCCAGAAAAATGCCTTGACCCCATTTAAATCAATGACTGTTTCATCAGCAAGCCAAACATCCCCGACATTTGGTTTATATGTGTCGGTTGCCCCTTTTGCTTCGGTGCTAAACCGCTTAATCCAGTCGTAAATCGTGCTGTCTGAAGGCTTGTTGTTGTGCTCTTGGTCTAGGTGCAAGCGTATTTCGTCTATGCTCATGCCAGAGTAATACATATTCAAGGATGATGAAACTTGTGGGATTGGGGTATGCATACCAGGCAAGGCATCATTATCGGCAAACTTACGCTGACAGGTTTTGCACCAAAAATACTGAATCCCACCTTCAAGGGTTCTCATGCATCGGAGTGTAACCTCATGGTATAATAGTTAAAGCGCATAAGGGGGTGGAGCGTGGAAAATACCGATGCTATAAAGGCTATGACTGACCCCGCTACAATCACAAAAAATACAATAGAATTACTAAGGCTATTCCTTGATAAATACGATTCAGAACTCGAAGCGAGTGAACATGGTGAATCGCCTCCAGAATGGAGTGAATGGGAAGATTTAATTAGCGAAATCAAGGTCGAAAACATCAATGATACTCTCAATAATTTCATTCGAATTTTAGTTGCCTATCTTCGTGCTCAAAGTATCACAACTGCCACAAATAACACTGTGATGCTTACTTTGATTGAGAAGATGGGCGAGAAGCTAACGAACCCATCTTCCACACCTTAACAAGTAGATTTTTTATACTAATTTCGGTTTCCCGTAATCCCTTAGATTCTTCAAATTTGCTTCTCAGGATTTTGCCATAATCTATTGATTCTAACGCATGGGAAACAAAGCTGTTTGCCATCTTATTTATCCCCCCTCACAAATTCAGTCCACGTTTTGAATGGTATCTTTAAACCTGCCTGTTCAGCAGGCGTTTTCCCCAGTGAAAGATGCGGTTTGAAAAAGTTATAGTGAACCAAGAAGCCGTCAAGTATGATTATGGCTGTCTCAAGTGTTTTGAAGCCTCGAATGACCTTTGTGCGGTCTTTGATAGTCCCTTGAAATCTCTCTATAACGTTCGTGTCATCTTGCGCTGCAAAAGGCGAACTTTGAATGTGGTCGGTATCTGAGCCAAAGGGCACTTCTATGCCATCCAAATAGGCAGCCAGCTTATCGGTGATGACTGTCTTAGGAATCCTACCCGCACGTTTGGCGGCCAGCTCCATCAGGCGTTGTGCTTGATATGTCCCACGTTTTTCAGAAAGGTAGCTTGCCAATAGGAAACGGGTATTTTTATCAATTAAATCCCAAAGCCAATAAAGCTCGCCATTAAACTTGATAGCCGTTTCGTCGGCAATCCAAATTCCACCCACTTTAGGCTTATACGACTCCATCATTTTGACGGCCTTCTCAGTGTATGAAATTACCCAGCGATAGACAGTAGACTCGTTTACGGGATTGCCGCTCTCGGAAAGATGCCGAGCAATATCGGCAAACGAGAGGCCGTCATAGTAGGAACTAATGCTCGTACCAATATTCTCGGCAGTCGAACGCTTGCCAAAAGGCATGTCTCGGTTAGTGAATTTACGCTTGCATACTTTGCAGATATACTCTTGCCCGCCTTCGCTTATGCCGTATTTCATAATGTCTTTTGAACCGCACCATTTGCAGACAATCGGCTCAGGCTCGGTGAAATGCCGATGCCCTATATCGCTATCAGCCGAGCATACATGAAGGGTGTGCGAGCCGTGCTTATATGGCTTCGCACCAGCTATCGAAGCATGGCAAATTTCAAATTTAGGATGAGGCATATTTAATTCACCTTTGTCAAAAGTAATGTTGTCCATTCTTCGGTATCCCAATGAATACCAGTATTATCTATATCTTCTAAATGGAGAACAGCGCTAAATGGCTTCCCCTCATTAACACGGGTTTTAATAAGCTCAAGTGTGTCTTGGCTTATTGGAAACTCCCAAGCATCTATTCGATTTACCGCTTGGGCGTTTACTTCTATAGTTTTAATAAACGGAGATTCACTTGGATGGCCGCTAAGTGTGAGTGTCCCCTTAAGTTTAAATTGACGTTTAATAATGAGTGAGCTTGGCAGAAATACTGTAACAAAAACAAGTGCTTCGTCATTAAAATACGCTCTATAAGCGTTAATTATTCTGATATATGGGAACACGCATAGGTTATTATCTTCTTCGAGCAACGAAAAGAAGAAGTTTCCGATTGACTGGATAGGTTTTCGAAGCCATTTTTTAGCAAGTATCATTACTAAAATAATAAAGGATATTATAGAAATGACTCTAGCTATCATCTGGAACCAATTAGCCGCCATTGGCCACCCCCACCCCACGAATGACGTGCAAATTGTTATCAGTGCCGAGATTAGCTTTTTTCTCATATGCTTTTACCTCACATTGAGGTAGCATACACCTAGCGGGAGATAGATTACACCCAGTTGCATGAGAACCCCTTCAAGACCATACTTGACGACTTCGTTAGAACCGCAATGCTTACAACCGAATTCAGTCAGCGTATATTTATAGACCTTTCTATGCTTGCGATAATTCGCTTACACTTTGAAAACTATCTTTTCCATATCTATTTCTTTCTGGCCTTATTCCAATAAGGGCTCATGCAGTTGGGGCATACAGTAGGGTTAGTTACCCTAGCCATCCACTTATGCTTACACCTTTTGCAAGTCTTGATGTGGATTACTTTTCTAGCTGGCATTAATCACCCCTTAAAAAAGAATACTAACACAGTATTACCTATATAGTATTCTTTAGATTTATGTTTGTCAAAATCAACACCTACTTGTGCGTGTGTGGTAAAATAGCGATGAACTTGGAGGTGCTATGTCTGAATTGCTAACAAATATAATCTATTGCGGCGATTGTCTTAAAAAACTCAAAGAGATACCAGACGAAAGCATAGACCTTATTTACATAGACCCACCCTTCAGCTCTAATCGTAACTATGTAGCGTTTTGGCAAGAGCAAGAAAAGCGGCATTTTGAGGATAGATTTGAAGATGCGCGTGCGTATGTAGATTATATGTCGCCACGCCTTAAAGAGTTATATCGTGTATTAAAAAATACTGGCTTATTTTTCTATCATTGCGATTGGCACGCGGCACATTACATTAAGGTCTTACTAGATAGGGATGATTATTTTGGGTATAACAATTTTAGAAATAACATTGTTTGGCATTACACAGGGCGCAGGATGGTATCACAAAACAAATTCAATTCAAAGCATGATGATATTTTGTTCTATGCAAAAAGTGAGCATGGCGTAATTTATAATTACCCCTCCGAAAAATATACACGTGAAGAATACCTCCAAATGAAAAAACAGGAACTTCATAGGGATGAAGATGGGCGTGAATGGATATGGGGGCATGCTGGTAAGGGCAAAAGCCACGAATATAAAATATACATTGATGAAGTGGTTGATAATGGGCGTGCGATAGATGATGTTTGGGACATACCAATCATCAATACATCTGCTAAAGAACGGCTTGGGTATCCTACCCAAAAACCCTTGACGCTATTGAACCGAATCGTAGGCTCATGTAGTAAGGACGGCGATGTAATCCTCGATGCATTTTGTGGTTGCGGAACAACGATAGTCGCCTCGCAATTACTAAAGCGTAAATGGATAGGCATTGATATATCCCCTACTGCTTGCAGGGTTATGGCGCAACGACTCGAAAGCATGGCGTTGAAAGAGGGCGGGGATTTTATCGTGCGGGATATGCCAAAATCTGTTGAAGAATTGAGGGTCTATCCTGCATTTGAATTCCAAAATTGGGCTATAAATGCCATAGGTGGAATCCCGAACAAAGCTAGGGTTAGGGATATGGGCATTGATGGGAAATTATATCCGATAGAGGATATTCAAAAAGAAAAATCGGACAAGCGGGATTTATTCGGGGAAATAGATAACTATATTCCGATACAAGTTAAAAGAACCGACCAAGTAGGACGACCAGAAATAGATGGGTTTATTACAGCCATGAAACGAGATAAGCGGAATCAGGGCATATTTGTAGGTTTTGACTTTAGCCGTGATGCTGATAAGGAAATCCGCAGGGCTGAAAGAGAAGAAGGTATTACCATCCGCCCGATAAAAGTGTCCGAAATAATCGAGTTACAGCTTGATAAAAGCCTTAAATAAAACAGAAGGGGGAAGAATGATGGTAGGTAAAGAAGGTTACATTGAGACTAGATTTGGAATTGTCATGGAGCAAATAACAGATGCGCTTGTCGGGATAAATGAGAACTTAGAAACGATTTCTCAGACGTTAAAGGAAATGCAAAAAGACATTAAGGAAATAAGTAAAGGCAGCTTTAAATAGCCTCGAATAGTATCCACGAATACCGAACAGAACCTTTTTCTCTTTTTCGGTTGCTAATAATGAGCCTCAAGAGTTAAAATATAATTTGCATCATTTACGGTGCTTTATATTCTTTTTGTCCCATGAGGAAGGAATTTATGAGTTCACTCGAAAAGGCAGACCCCGAAATCAGTTGTGCCATAGCCCTGGAAGGAAAACGGCAGAAAGAGACCATCAACCTCATCGCGTCAGAGAACTACACCAGCCGTGCCGTGCTGGAAGCCCAGGGCTCATTTTTAACCAATAAATACGCCGAGGGCTACCCCGGCAAGCGCTACTACGGCGGCTGCGGCAACATGGACACCATCGAATCCATCGCTATCGAACGGGCGCAAAAACTTTTCGGCGCGGAATACGCCAACGTGCAGCCTCACGCCGGCGCCCAGGCCAACATGGCAGCCTATTTTACTCTCATCGAATACGGGGACACCGTGCTGGGTATGGAGCTCTCGCACGGCGGACATCTTACTCACGGCTCTCCGGTCAACTTCTCCGGCAAAGCCTATAAGTTCGTGAGCTATGGCCTCAACCGCGAGACCGAGCGCATCGACTATGCCGAGCTTGAAAAACTGGCTGTCGAGCATAAACCCAAGCTCATCGTGGCAGGAGCTTCGGCCTATCCGCGCATTATAGATTTCGAACGCCTGCGCCGCATCGCCGATATGGTGGGGGCTAAAGTAATGGTGGACATGGCGCATATCGCCGGCCTCGTGGCGGCCGGCCTGCATCCATCCCCTATCCCTTACTCGGAGATGGTGACATCCACCACGCACAAGACGCTCAGAGGCCCGCGCGGCGGCTTCGTGCTGTGCCGAAAAGACCTGGGGCACGCTCTTGATTCGGCCGTCTTCCCGCGCATGCAGGGCGGCCCGCTGATGCACGTCATTGCCGCCAAGGCGGTGGCTTTCCTGGAGGCGTCAAAACCCGATTTTATCGACTACCAGAAACGCACGCTGCAGAATGCCTCCACGCTGGCAAGCGAGCTGAAGAGAGCCGGACTCCGCCTGGTGAGCGGCGGTACCGACAATCACCTGGTGCTGGTTGACCTGGCCAGCACCGGTGTCACCGGCAAGCAGGCCGAGGAGTCACTGGGACGAGCAGGTATAGTGGTTAACCGCAACACCGTGCCCTTCACCAACGGACACTCGGCCAGAGTGACCGGAGGCATGAGGCTCGGCACGCCGGCGGTGACCAGCCGCGGCTTCGGCGTGGAGGAGATGAAAGCCATCTCCTGCTTTATCGTCAAAATAATCAGCCACATAGATGACCCGGCAGTGGAAAAAGAGATACACGACGAAGTGCAGGGTATTTGCAGCCGCTTCCCGGTCCCGGGAGTGGACTCCTAGGCCGCAAGCGGCTGTTAATGAATGAAGGAGAATGCGGAATGGAAGAACTGAAGGTATTCGCCGGCCGGGCTCATCCCGCCTTGGCGCAATCCGTTTGCGACTACCTGGGTATGCCTCTGGGCAGGTGCGAGGTCACTCAGTTTTCCAATGAGAATATCTTTGTCCGCATCCTTGAGAACGTGCGCTCGCGTGACGTTTTTCTCATTCAGCCGGTCTGCTCTCCGGTGAACAACAACCTGGTGGAGCTGCTCATCATGCTGGATGCCTTCTGGCGCGCTTCAGCCGACCGCATCACTGCCGTCATACCCTATTACGGCTACGGCCGCACCGATAAAAAAGACCAGCCGCGCGTGCCCATTACCGCCCGCCTGGTGGCCGACCTCATCACCACCGCCGGGGCGTCGCGCGCCCTCCTGGTAGACCTGCATGCCGGCCAGATACAGGGCTTCTTCAGCATTCCGGTGGACGAGCTCTCCGCCCAGACCCTTATCGCTAACTATATCAAGAACAAAAAACTTAAAAACATGGTGGTGGTAGCCACCGATATCGGCATTTCCAAGAAATCGCGCGATATGGCCGCCCGCCTGAACGCCCCGTTGGCCATCGTAGAAAAGCGCCGCGTGGGCAACAACGACCAGACCGAAACGCTCAACATCATCGGCGACGTGGTTGGCAAAACAGCCATCACCTTCGACGACGAGATAGACACCGCCGGTTCGCTGGTGCACGCGGTGGAGGCCCTGCTCAAAGAGGGAGCCAAAGATGTGTACGCCTGCGCCTCGCACCCGGTCTTTTCCGGCCCCGCCATACAGCGCATCGCCGCCTCCCCGGTGAAAGAGGTTATCGTCACCGACACTATACCCGTGCCGCCGGGCAAGCACCTCGATAAGATTACGGTACTGCCCATCGCACCCCTGCTGGGCGAGGCCATCCACCGCATCCACACCGGGCTTTCGGTGGGCGCCATGTACGAAGAGCACAAATAACCTATAATAGTTGTGAAGAGGCTTAAAGCCTGCGGAGTAATCCGTAGCTGTCTTTCCGAGGGAGCGTAGCGACCGTGGGAATCTCCGGAAGCACTTCTTTGAAGGTATGACAGTGAGTGCCGGTGGACAAGATGATGGTGTCCTGCCATAGCAGAAATAATCCCTCATTTAGTAACCTACTACCAGGGATTGCCACGACCGCTTTCGGCGGTCTCGCAATGACAAGTATATGAGTTATGAAATCTAAAGACAGGCTGGTAAAGGTCTATACCGCCCACGGCGAGATGGAAGCGCAGGTCATTAAAGGCCTGCTGGAGAGCTGCGGCATACCCTCGCTCATGCAGGGTAACGCCGCTTTATCCATGCAGCCGTTCGTGATGGACGGCATGGGAGAGGTTAAAATAATGGTCGTTGAAGCGCAGGCCGACGAGGCCAGGAAGATAATAGAGGCACAAGCAGATGTTTAGCTGGTTCGCAGGTGATTCCAACGAGCGCGAGCTCAAAAAGCTGGCGCCCACTGTAAAACGCATTAACGAGCTCGACCCCGAGTTTCATAAGCTCAACGACGAAGAACTCAAGGGCAAGACGGCCGAGTTTATGAAACGGCTGGTCGATGCCGTTGCTGGTAAAAAGCAGGAAATCGACGATGTCAAAAAAGAGTTGGCGGAAGCCCAGAGCTGCCTGAATACCGTCGATGAGATAGACCGCAAAGCTGAGATTTCCGTCCAGTGCAAAAGATTGCAAGACGAAACCAGAGAGTTGGACAAGGACCTGCGCAAGGAAGAAAATGCCTTCCTCGACGAACTGCTGCCTGAGGCCTTTGCCGCCGTGCGCGAAGCCGCCAGGAGAACCATCCACCAGCGCCATTTCGATGTCCAGCTCATGGGCGGCATTGTGCTGCATCATGGCCGCATTGCCGAGATGCGCACCGGCGAGGGTAAAACGCTAGTGGCTACCCTGCCGCTATACCTCAATGCTCTCACCGGGCGCGGCGTGCACCTGGTTACCGTCAACGATTACCTGGCGAGGCGCGACCCATACTGGATGGGACCTGTCTTCCACGCCCTCGGTTTGAGCGTGGCCAGCATCTATCCCATGCAGTCCGAGGCAGAGCACCTGCCCTCCCGACTTTTCGACCCTGCTTATGATTCCGGCAAGGACACCGACCCCTGGCGCCACTTCAAGCCCATCCCGCGCAAAGATGCGTATCTGGCGGACATCACCTACGGCACCTCCGCCGAGTTCGGTTTCGACTATCTACGCGACAACATGGCCGTTGACCTCAGCCAGACCGTGCAGCGGGAACAGAACTATGCCATCGTAGACGAGGCTGACAACCTGCTCATAGATGAGGCACGAACGCCTCTCATTATCAGCGGCCCAGGAGAAACCCCTACCGATGAGTATCGTAAGATTTCACAACTTGTCAGCAAACTCAAGGGCAGGGAAATTGACCCATCGGAACGACGAAACATGTACAGTGAAGATTCCGAGGCTAAAAACGTTGGATACGACTATGAATACGATGAAAAGAACCAAAGTATTGTTCTTACACAAGAAGGTCAAGAAAAGCTCGCAATATGGTTACATGACCCTTTGCTTTTCGAGGATGAAACCCTAAGAAACAAAATAAGCGAAATCCAACCGCAGGGTGAGCGCAAAACAACACAGGAACCCATCGAAGAACCTTTGGAACGCACTCACAAGAAACAGCGTGTTCAAAACGCGCTACGCGCCAAACAGTTTTATCATATTGACCATCAGTATATGGTTAAAGAAGGTAAAGTTCTTATCGTTGATGAATTTACAGGTCGAGTCTTGGTGGGACGCCGCTATTCGGAAGGATTGCATCAAGCTATCGAAGCTAAGGAAAACGTCAAGGTTGAAGCAGAGAATCGGACATACGCAACTGTCACCATCCAGAACTATTTCCGCATGTACGCCAAGCTGGCCGGCATGACCGGCACGGCCGTCACCGAGGCCGAGGAATTTTCCAAAATATACAAGCTGGAAGTAGTGGTCATCCCCACCAACAAGCCGCAGGCGCGTGAAGACGCCAGCGACCAGATATTCAAGAACGAAGAATCCAAGTTCAAGGCGCTGGTGCGCGAAGTGGAAGAAATGCACAAGCTGGGCCGCCCGGTGCTCATCGGTACGGTGGCCATCGAGAACTCGGAGATACTGAGCGAAATGCTCAACCGCCGCGGCATCAAACACAATGTGCTCAACGCTAAGAAGCACGAGCAGGAGGCTCAATTTATCGCAGAAGCGGGGAATCCCGGCGCTGTTACCGTGGCCACCAATATGGCCGGGCGCGGCGTGGACATCATACTGGGCGGCAAGCCGCCTGAAGGCGGCGACGAAAAGGCGAAAGCCGAGTGGCAGGCCAGGCACGACAAGGTGGTAGCCCTTGGAGGGTTACACGTCCTCGGCAGCGAGCGCCATGAAGCGCGCCGTATCGATAACCAGCTCCGTGGCCGCGCCGGACGCCAGGGCGACCCCGGTTCGTCGCGCTTCTACGTGGGACTGGACGACGAGCTGATGCGCCGCTTCGGCGGCGAACGCATACAGGGCATCATGAACTGGGCCGGCATGGACGAGAACACGCCCATTGAGAACCGGCTTATTTCGCGCAGCATCGAAAACGCCCAGACCAAGGTCGAGGGCTTCAACTTCGACATCCGCAAGCACCTGGTGGACTACGACGACGTCATCAACAAACAGCGCGAGATTATTTACGGCGAGCGCCACAAAATCCTCAGCGGCGCCGACCTGCGCTCCAACATACTGGACATGGTCAAGGCCGTCATCGAAGTAGAGGTGGATAGATTCGTAAAAGTGCCCGGTGGAGAGGAGCCCGATTTCGCCGCGCTGAGAACCGCTATTAACAACATATTCCCTGTCCCGCCGGAGATTACTCCCGAAGCGCTGGCTCAAATGCAGACTGAGGAAGCAGTGGACCAGTTCGTCCAGACGGCCGAGGAGCTTTACGCCAAAAAGGAAGGAGAAGTAGGGCCAGCCAACATGCGCACACTGGAACGGTTGGTGATGCTGCGCGTCATTGACACGCTGTGGGTGGAGCACCTCACCGCTACAGACAATATGCGTCAAGGAGTAGGGCTTGAATCAATGCGAGGGTTGGATCCCATAGTGGCCTATAAACAACGAGCTAGTATCATGTTCGAAGAGCTTCGCGATGCCATCCGCGACGACGTGACGCATCTGATATACCGCGTATCCATCTCTAAACCCGGAGCACCGGGGCAGGCGGCCCCGCCCCCCTCTTCCCCAATGACCAAAATAGTGGGCAAGCCGGGCGAGAATAAGCCGTCGCTTAAACCAGGTCAGAAGCCGGGGCGCAACGAGCCCTGTCCCTGCGGCAGCGGCAAGAAGTACAAGCATTGCTGCGGGAAGTGAGAAATGTCAGCGAGCGGTGAAACTTCAACCCCCGTCCCTGCCGTTGACGAGGCTGTACACCGTTTCAAGACGGACATATCCTCCGGCAAAAACTGGTATTTAGCCCTGCTGGAGGCGGTGAAAAACTGGCCTGTCAGCGAGGAAACCGCCGGCGGCAAGACCTATCACTACATCATCGCCGATGAAGCCTTTGATTTGCTGCAAGTGGCAGAACGCCTGCTCAAGGCCGCTGGAGACTTCATCCCTGAAAAGGAAAAAATGGATTTCCTTTTCCACAACAAACCCCCAGCAGTGCTCACGCCTGACAAGACCAAAGAGCTGCTGGGCGACAAACGCTTCGGCCAGTACCTCAACTTCTTCTACGGCGTCACCGCCGAGGAGGCGCTTTTACAGGCTGTGGAAGAAGAGGTGCGCAAGGAAGAGGGCGGGCTCAACATGCACAAAGAGGCGCAGATTATCGACGAGACCTACCGCCGTATCTACGAAGAGCCGCAGCGTGTTTTGCTGCACCAGTTCCGCAAGGAAAAGGGCTACGCTTCGGGCGTAAGCACCACGCTTCAGCAGATGAAGGAATTCAGCTACTGGCGCTTCAAGTACCGCTTGCAGCACTGTGAAAAGCCCCGCATCGCCTCGGATACCAAGAAAGCCCTCGACTGGATGAGAAAAAACACAAGCCGATAAATTCTAAGCGCCCAATTTCAAATACTAAATAAGCTCAAAACTCAAATATTAAATGACCTAAACTTTGCATTTTGAAATTTGAATTTATTTAGGATTTAGATATTAGAATTTAGTATTTATCCCGGTCTATTGACACCACTCTCTTTCTATGTGAAAATGTGCCCGGATTCAGGAGGTAAAGTATGTGGAATCTAAGGTTGTCCATGATACTGTACGGAGCTATCCAGATGGCCGAAGGCCTGGTCATGTGGCTGATGCCTGACCGGATATACGGCTATATCGGCTTCGACAAGTTCCCCACTGAATTTCCGACTTACATGTCGGTAGCCACCGATTTTGTGGCTTATATCCTTGCTATCACTGGAGCCACCCTTATCGCTGGCGGATTCTTTTTCATTATCGGCAGCTTTAACCCTGTAAAGAACGTCAATGCCGTCAGGTTCGCCATCCTGTGGAGCGCTCTCACTCTGGTCGGGCAGATTTACACCATTGTGAAAGGGTATGTCACTTTCGGAGCCATCTGGTGGAACCTGCTGGTAACCGCGCTTTTCCTTATCGGCTTCCTCTTGTTCTTCCCCTGGCCCTGGAGGCGCGAGAGTTACAAGTAGGTTTACTCGAATTCAGGTTGAGTAAGAAAAATCCCCGCTCACATGAGCGGGGATTATATTTTTTTCCTCCCTTGAGGGGAGAGGCATAGGTGAGGGTGAATGATTTTAGTTCATCGTACGTTTTGTGTATCTCAAAGCAGAAAGTGTCTATCCCGCCAGCCGCTCCTTATGCTCTTTGAGGCGTGTCAGTTTCTCACGCGCGGAAGCCCGCTTTTCCTGCTGCTTCTCTACTACCGCCGCCGGGGCCTTGTCGCAGAAGGCTTTGTCACCTAGCAGCGTTTCCAGTCTGCCTATTTCCAGCACGGCATCGGTCATTTCCTTCGTGATGCGCTCCATTTCGCTGCGCAGGTCGAACATGCTGGCCATAGGAATGACCACCTCGCTCGTCTCCAGCACCAGCACCAGCGCCTGCGGCGGCACCTCGCCTTTGCGTTCGGCTTCTATGGTGACTCTGGCTTTGGCCAGCGTCTCAATAGCCCCTGCGTAGGGTTTGAGCAGGGGAGCGAGTTCGCCAGCATAGACGCTGGCCTCGATAAGACGGTTGGTCTCTACCTCATATTCGGCGCGCGTGTTGCGCACCGAGCGCACGATTTCGATGAGGGAATCTATCACCAACTCGGCAGCGATGTCTGGACTCATCTCGGCAGCCTCCGGGTAGGATGCCACCATGATGGAGTCGCCACAGCCCAGGTTGAAGGCGCGGTTAAGGTTTTGCCACAGCTCCTCGGTCACAAAGGGCATGTAGGGATGCAGCATGCGCAGGGAGGTTTCCAGCACGTGCACCAGCACCGGCAGCGGCGATGAGGCAAATTTATCCGCCAGGCGCGTCTTGGCCAGCTCGATATACCAGTCGCAATACTCGCCCCACAGGAAATCGTGTATCTTGCGCAGCGCCTCGCCGAACTCGAACTCCTGCATCAACTCGGATGCCTCAGCCACTGTGCCATTGAGGCGCGAGATTATCCAGCGGTCTTCGAGCGTCAGAGCCGAGACGTTGATGGTGGCGTCCGCGCCGTCTTTGCCGGCGTAACGCAGCACGAAGCGCGCGGCGTTCCACAGCTTGTTGGCGAAGTTGCGTCCAGCCTCCAGTTTGGTGGAGGACAACTTGCTGTCATTGCCGGGCGTAGTGCCCGTGATAACGGCAAAGCGCAGGGCATCTGTTCCGTATTTATCCATGACCGCGAGCGGGTCGATGACGTTGCCCTTGGTCTTGCTCATTTTGTCGCCTTTTTCGTCGCGGATGAGCCCGTGCAGGTAAACGTAGCGGAAAGGCGGCTCGCCCATGTTCTCAATGCCCATCATTATCATGCGCACCACCCAGAAGAAAAGAATATCGTAGGCCGTTTCCATGACGGTGGTGGGATAGAAATACGCGAGGTCCTGCGTTTTATCCGGCCATCCCAGCGTGGAGTGCGTCCAGAGTCCCGAGGAGAACCAGGTATCCAGCACGTCTGGGTCCTGCTTGAGGTGTTCCGAGCCGCACTTGAGGCATTTTTTGGGTTCGTCCGTGGCGACTATCGTCTCGCCGCAGCCGCAGTACCACACCGGGATGCGGTGCCCCCACCACAGTTGCCTGGAAATGCACCAGTCGCGGATGTTCTCCATCCAGTTGAGATAGACCTTGGTGAAGCGCTCCGGAACGATGGTGATCCGGCCGCTCTTGACGGCCTCGATAGCGGGCTCAGCCAGCGGGGCAATCTTGACAAACCACTGGCGGCTGGCGATGGGCTCTATAACTGTGCGGCAGCGCTGGCAGTGCCCCACGGCATGGGTGTGGGGTTCTACCTTTTCCAACAAGCCCTCTCCATCGAGTTCCGCGACGATAGCCTTGCGCGCGGCGAAGCGGTCCATGCCGGCGAACTTGCTGCCGTTCTCGTTGATGCTGACGTCGTTGGCAAGAATATTGACCACAGGAAGGTTATGTCGTAAGCCAATCTCAAAGTCCGACGGGTCGTGAGCCGGGGTCACCTTGACCGCGCCCGTGCCGAACTCGGTCGAAACGGAATCATCGGCAACCACGGGAATAATCCTGTTCATCAACGGGAGTTTTACATTTTTGCCGACGAGGGATTTATAGCGTCCGTCCGCCGGATTGACGGCCACAGCGGTGTCGCCCAGCATGGTCTCGGGGCGGGTGGTGGCTACGGTGATAAATCCGCTGCCGTCCTCCAGCGGGTACTTGATATACCAGAGGTGGGCCGATACGTCCTCGTGCTCCACTTCGAGGTCGGAGAGGGCGGTGGCGCAGCGTGCGCACCAGTTTATGATGCGCTCCCCGCGGTAAATGAGCCCCTTCTCGTACAGATTGACGAAGAAGGTGCGCACGGCGCGTGAGGGGCCGGGGTCGAGTGTAAAACGCTCGCGCGTCCAGTCACAGGAGACGCCCAGCCGCTTGTGCTGGTTGGAGATGTTGGCGCGGCAGCCGTTGACCCACTGCCACATGCGCTCATTGAACTTCTCGCGGCCTATCTGGTGACGCGTCAACCCCTCTTTGGCGAGCATCCTCTCGACCACCACCTGCGCCGCGATGCCGGCATGGTCCTCGCCCGGCAGCCACAGCGTGGGCTCTCCCATCATGCGGTGCCAGCGTATCATGATGTCTTCCAGCGTGGCGGTGAGGGCATGGCCCAGGTGCAGGTCGCCGGTGATGTTGGGGGGCGGCTGGATGATGACAAAGGGCTTCTTGGACGGGTCTATCTGCGGTGTGAAGTAGCCCTTCTGCATCCAGTAGGCGTACCACTTCTGCTCTACCTGGTGCGGCTCGTAGGCCTTGGAGAGTTCGGGTATGGATTGGTCTGTCATGGCGCTCGTCCTTTGCAAATATATAAGTTGCCTATTTTACCACTTATGACTGACGAGTGCCTAAACCGATTCGAGCGGTTGAGGTCGATTCGTATTCGTTTCCCGGCGAAAAATTTTTCTGGGAAACAAATGCTCCTTTTCAGGCATGAGCCAGGCGTGGGAAACAATTACTGATTAGTAGGGTTTAGTAATGTTATTTTGCCTCTTTTTGGCTCAAATGCGGGGTTATTCAATTGTTAAATCGCTCATGCGCTCAGCACATCAAGGGGATATAGAACATCTGTACTGTTATACAGCAGAAGGCACGGAATGTAAAGAGTTGAATGACGCATCTGCTTTCTTCATCAATGTCATTGTCGGGCTCGACCCGACAATCCAGAGGCGTCGGCACGGCGTGCTGTGCCACTACATGACGCGGGCGAGGCATGCCTCGCCCCTACTCAAATGGAAATTGGAGGTGTTTTATGGAATCAAAAATGCCCTTGTGATACTGTTTCAAATATTTCAAGAGAGGGAGAGCGGTTTTCCCCTCATCCAAGTGCAGCAGTGCCCAAGCTGCACTATCCCTCACAAACCCATTTTCTCTATCATTTTCCAGAACGCTAATCAAAGGTTCGATGGCGGTGTTATCTCCTATTTTACCTAGAGCTGCTGCCGCCGTTCCCCTTACCCTCGATTCGTCATTGCGGAGCATGAGACGAACCAAAGGCGCAGTGGCTTCTTTATCGCCTATGTCACCCAAAGTAAAAATTATCTGGTTTTGAAATGCGTAGTCGTCATCCCCGTGTGAAGTATTATATTTAATAGCATTGATTAGCGGTTCGACAGCATCATGGTCTTTTATCAAGGCGAGGGACATTAAAACATTGCACTCCGGTGCCTCTTTGTCGATAACTGTTTCAAGTATCTTTAGTAGTGGAACTGTGGCTTCTTTAGCATTCTCGCCTATTTGCCCTAGAGCAGCGATGGCTGTGTCTCTCAGGTCGGTGCCCAGAGCAAATATCAGTTCTCCAACCCCCAACGTGCCCAGGTTTTTAAGAACTGACAACGCTATTTCGCCTATATCAGTATCAAGGTAATTGATTATAATACCTGCCGCTTCCTTTGATGCTATTTTGCCCAATGAATGTAATATGGCTTCGCGATTGAGTTTTGCTGTATGAACATTCTGAAGAAGAAGACAGAGCGGCCTTACCGCTTTCTCGCTTCCAATATCACCTAAAGCTCTCACGGCAATATCCTGAAAAGAATCGCTTAATAATGCACAGATGATAGGTTCTACCGCCGTTTTAGCTTTCAACATACCCAAAGCGTTGATAGCAAACCGAACATCACTCGGATATTTGGATTTTTCAACAATGTTAATCAGCGCTCCAACGTCCTTTTTGCTTTGAAGCTCTCCGATTGTTTCAATACCAAGCTTTTTTGAGATGTCTATCAAATTGGTCTCCGCTGATATGAATCTGTAAGATTATACTCCAAATTATTCTTGTAGAGAATATTATCGACTGGCATATTTTCTATGATTTAACCTGCACGCTCCACCCTGGGCTTAAGGATGTTACCCTACTCGTTCGCCACCACCCAATCCCACACCTTATCCGCCACCTCGCGCTTGGTCATGAGGGGCAGGTCTTCTTCGTTGCCGTCGCGGCTGATGAGCGTCACCTTGTTGGTGTCCGTGCCGAAACCGCTGCCCTTGGCCGTGACGTCGTTGGCTACGATGAGGTCGAGCACCTTGTCTGCCAGCTTCTTCTTGGCGTTGACTACGAGGTTTTCGCTCTCGGCGGCGAAACCCACGCGGATAAAGTTGCCGTCAACCTCGGCCAGTATGTCGGGCGTGCGCTCAAGCTCCAGGTTGAGCGCCAGCGCCGCTTTTTTAATCTTTGATTTTGCCATTACTTTGGGTTTGAAATCGGCCACCGCCGCCGCCATCACTAAAGCATCGGCCTTCTTGACAGCTTTCTGCACCGCTTCGAGCATCTGGCCTGCGCTTTCCACGTAAACCACTTCCATCCCGCCGGGTTGGGGCAGGCTAGCGGCTGAAATAAGCGTCACAGTTGCTCCCCTGTCGCGGGCGGCCTCGGCTAAAGCGCAGCCCATCTTGCCGGACGAGCGGTTGCCGATGAAGCGCACCGGATCGATAGGTTCGCGCGTGCCCCCGGCGGTAACCACCACCTTCTTGCCCGCCATATCCCCATCCCTGCCCAGCACCATCTTGATGGCGCCGATTATCTGCTCAATTTCAGCCAGGCGCCCCTTCCCTACCGCATCGCAAGCCAGACTTCCGGTGCCAGGTTCGACGATGGTGAAACCGCGCTCTTTGAGCTTGGCCAGGTTTTCCTGGGTGACGGAATTCTCGTACATATTGACGTTCATGGCCGGAGCGATGACGACCGGGGCTTTGGTCGCCAGGACGGTGGCGGAGAGCAGGTCGTCGGCCATGCCGCAGGCAATTCTGGCGATGATGTTGGCCGTAGCCGGAGCAATAACCACCACGTCTGCCGCCTGCGCCAGGGACACGTGCTGGATGCTGAACTCCGAGGACATCTCCCACATGTCGGAAGCTACCGGACGGCGCGTCAGCGAACGCAGCGTGAGCGGCGAGATGAACTTCTGCGCCGCATCCGTCATGACCACGTCCACCCTGACGCCCGCGTGAGTCAGCTTGCTGGCCAGCTCCGCCGCCTTGTAAGCCGCTATGCTCCCCGTAATCCCCAGAACGACTATCTTGTCCGTCAACATATCATCAACCTCCTGAACTATCAGTCAATAATACAAATCCACTCACGATTTTTGCTGTGCCCGTCAGACATCCTAAAGAATCCCTCTTAATCTCCCCTTTCCAAGGGGAGAAACTCACTCACCCTCACACATTCGCTACGCTCAGTGCAGGCTCTCAATCCTCTCCCGCCGAGGGAAAGGGAAAGATTATTTATGTCTTATTGAGCTGATTTATTATCCTCAACCCTATCAAAGCCAGGTCGGGATTGACCATTTCTATAACATCCGTCTCTTTGAGTATGAGCGAGGCATAACCCCCGGTGGCAATGACTCTGGCCTTCTCCGGTAGCTCTCGCTGAATGCGCTGCACCATGCCCTCCACCAGCGAGGTGTAGCCGAAAATGATGCCCGACTGCATGGCGCTGACGGTGCTCGTGCCGATAGCCTTTTTGGGGGCAGCGAGCTGCACGCGGTAGAGCTGGGCCGGGCGGGTGAAAAGAGCCTCCGCCGCCATCATGATGCCGGGCGCGATGGCTCCCCCCAGGTAGTCCCCCTCTCTGGAGACGGTGTCGAAAGTAGTGGCCGTGCCCATGTCCACGATGATGGTCGTGCCGGGGTAAAGCGAGTGGACGGCGGCAGCATTGACGATGCGGTCGGCGCCCACCTCCCTGGGGTTATCCATGCGAATGCGCACGCCTGTCTTGATGCCTGCGCCCACAACAAGAGGGGATATACCGAAATGCTTTCGCAGTAGTTCTTCGAAAGTGGGGATGAGCGGGGGCACGGTGCACCACATAGCGGCTTCGGTAAGGTCCGATTTCTCGACGTTTCCCTGTTCGAGCAGACTGAACAGCGTAACGGAGTACTCATCCGGCGTGTGACGTATGTCGGTGGCGATGTGCCAGGCGGATGCCAGCTTTTCCCCGTCAAAAACGCCGAGCTTGATGGAGGTATTGCCGATTCCGATTGCCAATAACATTGCTTTGTCCTCGATACGAAAATACTAAATCCCAATTTCTAAATTCTAAATAAGTTCAAATTTCAAAATCCAAAGTTTAAAACATTTGATATTTGAATTTTGATATTATTTAGTGTTTGGTGCTTAGAATTTGGTGCTTCTCGTTTCCTTTTAGCTCCTTTATTACCAGCGGCAATTCCGGCAGGAGGTCCGAGGCTATCATGCCGGCATCTCCCAGCCTCTGCCTGACTCTCTCGCCAGCTTCAGAGTGCAGATAGACTCCAAGTTTCGCGCCGTCAAAGAGCTTCATGCCCTGCGCCAGCAGCCCGGCAATGGCCCCGGCCAGAACATCACCCGTGCCCGCCGAGGCCAGCCCGGCATTGGCGGAGGGGTTGATGCGCAGCGCACCGTCCGGCGCGGCGATAACGGTATTGGCTCCCTTGAGCACTATGGTCTTGTTCCATTCAGCGGCTTTTTGACTGGACACTTCGAAGCGGTTGGCCTGAACGTCTTCTGTGGTCAGCCCGCACAGGCGCGCCATTTCGCCGGGATGGGGCGTCAACACCATATCGAATGGGATGCGTTTCCACCATTCTCTCACGCTGGCAAGGTAATTGAGGGCATCGGCATCCAGAACAATTTTCTGTGATTCCTGCAACCTGAAGATGGTCTTGAGCGCCAGCTCTTTGGCGGTAGGTTTTTGCCCCAGCCCGCAGCCGATGAGCACGGCATTATAATCCGGCGCGGCTTCGAGAATAGTTTTATAAGCATCGGGATATACCGTACCCGAAGGCGACTCAATCAGGGGCAGATAGGTGGCTTCCGCCAGCCTGGAAGCAATCACTTCCCGCAGGCTCCTGCCGGCGGCCAGTGTCACAAGCCCCACCCCAACTCTCATGGCGCCGCTGCAAGCCAGATAGGCCGCGCCGATATAATTGACCGAGCCAGCCACCACCAGCGCTTTGCCGAAACTGCCCTTGTGAGAATACGGAGCGCGGTGAGGCAATGCCGCGCGCGCCCACTCCGATGTGACTGTCTCCGACTTGAGATTCTCGGTAAGCTGTACGGGTATACCGATATCGGCCACGATAACCTCACCCGCTCTTTCGGCACCGGAAGGAGCATACAGCCCGCGCTTGGGCAGGCCGAGGGTAACGGTGTAGTCGGCGAAAGGTGCCACCGGGTCGGCTGAACCGCTGTCGGCGTTCAGGCCGGACGGCAGGTCCACAGCCAGGATTTTGAGCGCCGGGCGCGCATTTTTGGCTTCTCCCAGCCTTAACAGCACTTTTTGAAAAATACCTTCAATGGCGCGGCTCTGGCCTGTTCCGAAGATGGCGTCTATAACCATATCGGCTGACGCGAGTAGGTCGAGTAACTGAGCCTGATTGGCATCCGCCTCAGAGCCTACGGTGGTAATGCCCCACTCCAGAGCCAGTTTAAGATTCGCATCGTCGGATGGCCGCTGGGAGCAAAGATAGAGGTTGACCTCCCCGCCCCACTCACGCAGGTAGCGCGCCGCCACCAGCCCATCGCCGCCGTTGTTGCCTGGACCGGCCAGCACCAGCACTTTTTTGCCAGCGAGGCCGCCAAGCAGACGCCGCGCGTTTTCAGCCACCGCCCGTCCGGCGTTCTCCATCAGTTGAGAGGTAGGTATGCCGAGTTTTTCAGCTTCGGTTTCGAGCTGCTTCATTTCCACTGCCGTTACGATTTTCATATGAAACGAGTTTAACAACAATCAAGGGCATTATCAACACCCGGCGCTCAAAAATACGAAATACGAATATCGAAGCACGAGACAAATGGGGAAATTCTAAATTCTAATATCTAAAAACTAAACAAGCACGAATGACCCAAATCCAAATTTCCAAGTGTTTTGAGCATTTGAGTTTCGGAACTTCGAGTTTGTTTCGGATTTCGCATTTCGTGCTTCGTATTTACCCTTTTGACTCCCTTTTTTGCCGAAGCCAAAAGTATTAAAGCTTATCAATCCGGCCCGTCATCGCCTGCCAGTGCGTGCCGCGCCAGTAGATACGCTTGCAATGAGGGCATTCCATGTATTGCGCCTGAGTCTGGAACACATAAGGAGGCACTCTGTCCTTCACCTCCTCTTTACCCCTTAATTCCAGAGGATGATTGTCCTCGATACAGAGAGTAAAAGGACAAAAACTATCTTTTAGTCGGAGTGATTTTATGACATGGCATACCTGCTCTTCGGGACGATCAGAGACGAGCAAAACAGCTTTGAGCCGCCCGCTCGTCACCAGCTTCCTTTGCATGATGCGGGTGTTGCGCGTGAGGATTATTCTGCCCTGTTCCAGCGCCAGCTGCACCATCTCGCCGTCATCTCGGCCATCGAAAAAGAGGGTATCGAAGCCCAGCATGCGCAGTAAACGCGCCAGCTTGCCTACATTCTGGTCGGCCATAAAGCGAGGAGCGTCCATGACAGTCTAAATATAGCAGGTTTACTCCAGCATATTGCCTGCTTTTAACGGCAATTTTACGGCAAATCTCGCTGCCTCCACGGATGAATTAGCTTTAACCGTTCATAAACCAGCTTCAAACCGGTTGCCATAAAGGCTTTTTTATGTTACTATTTGTGATTATTCCCCGGCTCAAGAGAGGGGGCTACTTTTGCCTAAGATTTACCTCATCGACGTAACCAACCGCGACGGCGTGCAGACCGCCCGCCTGGGGCTGTCCAAGCTCGAAAAGACCATGATAAACCTCTACCTGGACGAAATGGGCATTTTTCAGAGCGAGTTCGGCTTCCCCACTACGCGCCACGAGCAGCGTTACCTTCAGGCCAACCTGGAGCTGGCCAAAATGGGTGTCATCAAGCACATAGTGCTCGGCGGCTGGATGCGCGCTATCGTCGAGGACGTCGAACTGGCCTTCAAGCAAGTGCCTACCATCAAACACCTCAACCTCTCCATTTCCACATCGAACCAGATGATCGACGGCAAGTTCAAAGGCCGCAAGAACAAAGACGACATCATCGCCGAGATGACCGAAGCGCTGGACGCCGCGCTGGCTCATGGGGCCGAGAGCGTGGGAATCAACGCCGAAGACGCCTCGCGTACCGACCTGGATTATCTGGTGAAATACGGACAGGCCGCTAACGCTCACGGGGCCGCCCGCCTGCGCTATTGCGACACGCTGGGTTACGACAATCCGTTCTCCATATACGAGACCGCCAGAACGCTGGCGCAAAAAGTCGAGTTGCCTATCGAACTGCATTGCCACGGCGACCTGGGCATGGCAGTCGCCACTTCTATCGCCGGCGCCAAAGGCGCTATCGACGGCGGCCAGGACGCCTACATCAACACGACTGTCAATGGCATCGGAGAACGTGCCGGCAATGCCGACCTGGTGTCGGTAATACTGGCCATCACCAAGTCCAAGGGATTCAACGAAAAATATCAGCTTGCCGGGAATATCAAGCTCGACAAAGCCTGGAAGCTGGCCCAGTTTGCCAGTTATGCCTTTGGAGTG
>QZJY01000019.1 GCA_003597995.1 Dehalococcoidia bacterium | reverse complement strand
CTGTCCCCGGTAGCACTCGCCGCGCCACTGTCCCCGGTAGCACTCGCCGCGCCCCTGTACCCGGTAGCACTCGCCGCGCCCCTGTCCCCGGTAGCACTCGCCGCGCCACTGTCCCCGGTAGCACTCGCCGCGCCCCTGTACCCGGTAGCACTCGCCGCGCCACTGTCCCCGGTAGCACTCGCCGCGCCACTGTTCCCGGTAGCACTCGCCGCGCCACTGTCCCCGGTAGCACTCGCCGCGCCCCTGTCCCCGGTAGCACTCGCCGCGCCACTGTCCCCGGTAGCGCTCGCCGCGCCCCTGTCCCCGGTAGCACTCGCCGCGCCCCTGTTCCCGGTAGCACTCGCCGCGCCACTGTCCCCGGTAGCACTCGCCGCGCCCCTGTACCCGGTAGAATGTCCACCTTTTACCGTTTTTTTGCAGCGCAAAAAAGTGAAGTCGATAGCGGCTTGTACAATAGCGGATAGGCCAATTTCGCCTTTTATCGCAATCTCCGTGCAGGCAATTTTGGAGTCGCTGTCAAGGCGTTCGGTTTTGCCACCGCCCTCAACTTCGGCAAAGCGGCTCGTTGTGGGATCGTAGTAACCGAAAACATCAAGCGGGTGCTCACAAAAATGGAATCCTCGTTCGCAAATCGACACCGAGTCACATTTATACTCTTTGCCGATTTCATACTGGAAACCCCGGCATTGCAGGTTTTTATCAAACCCCTTATAGCCCTTGATTTTCGTAGCCTTCTTCATACCGCCTCCTCGCCCGCCTCGGCGGCTTCAGGTTCTGGCACCTGAAAGTCATACACTATTCTCAGGTGCTCTTTGATCGCATCACTGGGCTGGCCGTATGCCTTGACAAAGAAACGGTAGGCCACTTCAACATTGGCATCTGCGAGGTTCATGTATTCATCGAGGGCCGACTCCTGCTCCATCCGCACCCTTACGTTCTCCCTTGCGGTTTCAAGGCGCTCCGTGATCCAACCGATGGCGGAATCCTGCGCCTTGATAGCCTTTTTGCGAAGTTCATCGGCTTCATCGTACTCTTTCTTCTTGAGGCTGTAAGCTTCCGCCTCATCCTTAATCTTCTTATAGTACGCCTCAGAAAACACGGGCTTGCTTTCGATCTTGACCTCTTCGCGGTTTTCCACAACATACGTTTTACCAGACCCGAAGGAGCGGGTGTTAAGACGGCAGCCCGCATTGATTGCCGTACAGACTACTACCGCCTCTTCCATCGTAGTGAAGCACAGGGAATCGCTCCACCCGACATTGACCCGATACATCATGGCATCGGGATGGAGTTCCGGCTCCACGGGCCTTTCCGGCAACGGCGGCACGGCTATCGGCGCACCGGCCTCAGCACAGGCGATCTTCTTGTGGTACTCCAACTGCTCATCGGTGAGATCGTAGACCTCTTGATCCGTTAGTTCATCGAACGATTTCATTCTTCCCCCTTCTGGTGATTGGTTAAGTGCCTGTTACATAATAACAATAATAATAAGAAAGAGCAAGGGAAATCTACGCCATTGCCAGAGCGATATTCTTCGCCCGCGTGGCTGAGATTTTGTAGTAACATTCGGTTGACTTGATACTGCTGTGCCTCAGCCAGTAGGAACAATCCTCTATGGGCATTCCCTTTTCGCTGAAGGCCATTGCCCGCGAGTGCCTCAATACATGAGCCGACACGCCCTTTGGTGCGGCATCCCGCCATATCTTGGCTACCATTTCCCCGCTGACCCCGTGGCCGGAATAACCGGGGAACAGGTACTCATGGCCGTGGCTCATCAGGTACTTCAGCAACTTTGACTTCAGCGGCTCGACCAACGGCATGAACTGCCTGAACGGCTTGCGTCTCTTGAGCGCCGTAATCCAGATGCCGTCCCGCTCGACATCGCTGCGTTTAATCAGGCCGACTTCCGACCGTCGTAGACCGTAGAAGAACACCGTATCCAGCAGCAAAGGATTGGCCGACCTTGCTATGATCTGGCGCACCTCGACTTCCGGCAGCCAGCGCAGGCGGCGCTCACCGTAAGTGTGGTTCATCACACCCCCTCTCGTTCACATCCTTCGGAACAAAACCGGCTTGTTTTCTTGCATTCGGAACATAAGATTGCACCGCAGAAGTCACACATGAACTGCGGTATCTTGATAAGCATAGCGCCGTCTTCGTCTTCATGCTTCTCCGCTATGGCCTCGGCGTCCCCTCCGCAACGGGAACAGGTAAGAAAGTATTCATCTTCTTCCGGCGGCGAATGCGGTGGCTCGTTCCAAGGGAATTGAGTCATATCAGACCCTTATCAATCAGACCGCGAATCCCATCTATCACCACATAAACGCCGGACGTGCAAAAAAGCAGGGCAAGAAGCGTTACCGCTAAAATTGCCCCAAACGTAAGCGTCCCTGGCTTTCGCTTTTCCGTTACAAGGCTAACTCCAAGCGCCATAAGGACAATACCAACACCTATACTTATTGACTCCAAAAGCATCATTTCCCCCTTTCTCCTGTCCAGGTTAGTAGCCACCCTCACGGTACGTTGTTGTATGCAGGTATCCAGCTTCCCCGCGCCTTGAATCCATCCATGAAATACAAATTACTATGTCCCGCGTCGCCGTTGACTTCGATCCCTGCCGGAACGATAACATTGATTGACGAAGCGCCATAAAGGGGTGTGATTTCAAACGAATCCAAAGCAATGTAAACATCGTCCGGCATATCGTAATCGTAATGATGCGTGACCGTGCCGCCATTGGAGATAAACCCGACAATCCATTTCCGGTAATCGTTTACCGTTGCGGGTCGTAAATGAGGCAGAATATTACTTTTGAAAGCGTCGGCCCTCTCTTTATGATCCTTATCCCATTGGCGCTCTCGTTCCTGCCATTCCCGGTGCTCCTGCGCTATTTGTATGCGGTGATCTCTGCGGGCTTGTTCGATTATACCCATTGGATACTCTCTCCTGATGGTGTTTTTGGGGTTCATCCAGGTTAGCAGCCGGGCAATCCGACGCATGTGGTGCCAGTCTTGATACTTGACGGCATCGGAGTAGTCTTGGATCAAACAAGACCTAAAACCGGGATCAACTGACAATCGCTCGAACCGCTGGTAAAACTCGTAAGTCGGATAGTAGCTTTCCAGCAAAACTATGGGCCGCCCCGACAACGTAACTGGCAGCGACGGTGTCACCTGTCCCGCCAGCGCGACCGGCAGCAGGAGCAGGGCAAGTATGAGTGGTTTCATTTTTTATCCTGCCCTTCGATTGGGAATGCATCTTCGTTTTCGTTAAACTCGCGGCCACACTTCCGGCAACTCCATAGGGAAGTAGAAACAAGGTTATCCGCTCCATCCCACAAAAATCCCTGCGAGAGTTCGCCACCGCAATTAGGACAGCGTGTCATTTTCCCCTCAGTTCTTTCAGCGCCGTCCGGGTTGAGGCTTCCAGCGCCTTGATAGCTTGCTCAAGCACGGCAATCCGCTTGTCGTTCACTTCGTTCAAAGCGATGCACAGTGGATTCTCCGGCGGCTTGCCCTCGGTATTGTCCGTCCATAATCCAGCCTTGCAGTTGTGCAGGTGCGCCCTCAGTATCCGCAGGGGATAGCCAGGATCGGGCGTTGCATCTACATGGGACAGGCTCTCAGCCATATCCACATAGCAGCCAGTATGCCCGATCTCCACCAGGGACGGTTGCTGCATAAACCCCTTAGATTCTGGATTTGCTATCTTAACCACATTTTCCTCCCTTGTTATTTGCCAGCCGTCCGGGTTAGGGGCGTGGCTATTCTTCTTTAACTAAATAGTCTCGCATGGCAAGCAGGCATTCCGAACAAAACAGCACTTCATAATTAACTCGCTCAGAAAGCGCGGGTATTGCTACCGCCGCCCCCAGCTTGCCACAACCATCGCAAGCTTCACTAAAATGTATCTCCATGAGAAGCATCTTTTTCCTCCAAGTTTTGCGTCAACCCCCATATCATCATGATCCGGTTAGCAATGTCTACTAACAATTCCCCCTGACGACCTTTGGGCAAAACGCTATTCTTAATGCTATCAAGATCGTTTTCCACTAAGCCCATCAATTCACCCATAGAACAGCGGAGCCAATCATTATCTCCGTACTTTCTTTCACCAACACTCAAGCGGCCACAGCAGGCAACATCAAACTCATCTCTGAGTGTACTAATGTTATCAATCACAATTGCATCCCTCCCTTGTGAATTGCCTAAAAATTGCCTACAGCCGGGCAATCGGCGTTACTCGCCACATCAGGACGTGATGATAAATAGATTGCTCAATTCCGGCGGTGTTCATGCGTACTGGCTGGCGCACTATTTGCATCCGCTGGCCGTTGCCCGTAACCTGGATAAACCCACATTGCGGCGCGAACTGTTCCATTTCAGCCCTCGTCACCAGTCCGTTTGGGACGGCAAAATAAAACGAATTACAGTACGGCCAGTAGCTCGGATACTTCCTATCTCCGAATAGGTCGGCCCGGCTGCATTTGATCTCATAGGCGATATGGTTGATAAACATATCAGATTCCCGCCGTATGGCCCAAACATCAATTATTGCATCCTTTGTGCTTTCCCCTGGACGGCGCACCCCATTTTCAAAAGCAGCCCTATCCCGCTCGGTATATTTCTGCCCGCCCACTCCCGTTTTGCACTGCGGCAAGCAGAAGTCTAACTTGTGCCGGGCAAGTACCAGCTTTGTGATCTCAGCCTCATTCACCTATCTTTCCCTCCACTGTGAATTGCCGTCAGGCCGTCCGGGTTATTGGCGTTGCCCGGCTTCGTTCTTATGGGCGATCATTATTCCACACCACAAAAACGCCAGTGGCGTGGTTACAAATATGAGACTGCCAGTGGGTAACACGAAATACAGGCCCGTCACCATACAAGACAGATTAATTAACACAACCCCAAGAATCAGGTGTATCCAGTACATCTTTTCCTCCACTGTGAATTGCCTAAAAATTGCCGTTAGACTACCAAAAATTCGATACGTGGTTTTTGGTTGCGCCTGGGTTGCGTTTTATAGGGCGATAAGACAACCGGGAAGATCGCGGGCAACGGCAGAATGCGGGTTTGAGGCCGGTTTTTTTATGGTGCATAATCCCGGCTTCGGCACCAACATCCAGGAAAGCCGCTTGCCGCATAGGTTTGCGGCTTTCCTATTTTCCCCGGTTGCGCCTGGGTTGCATCTGGTTGCGTTTATCCGACTCCGCCGGAAGCCTCTGCCGTGGACGCGGCAGGGGCTTCTTTTTGTTTCACGAATGGGTCAAACCAATGGATAGCCTGTTCGAGCGCATCTTCTTCGTGCCGCGACTTTGCTATCATCTGGCGACTATCGGGAAAGATCACATAGACCTCATAAGGCTGATCGTCTACCGGAATATACTCAAGGGCCACGCCAGCATAACCACAGACACGCTTAAGCTTTTGCCAACCGTCCATCCTATCCTCCTATTCAGTGTCCACGGTAGGGGCTTCTTTTTGCCATTGCACAAATGCCTCTCCCATGTCCTTAAAGTCATTCCCAATACCACCGCCGAGAAAGCGCAGCATTCCGGGGACTGATCCATTCATAGGAGAATTTGCCGTTGGGTAGTGCATGTCTCTTGTTGTGGCTTCGTCCAACTGCAAATAGCGGCTTAACACATTAATATCATCAAAATAAACCGCCGCCTCCTGCATCATCTTGACAATCTCATCGTCGCCATAACCAGCCGATTCCCATTCATCACAACCCGAACAGGAGCCGTATGTCCACTCGTAATGGAAAAAACGACCATCGGACAGACGGCCAAGAATATTTGCAAATCCCTGATAATCGGCTTCGGAATGTTCCCAAATAATCTCCGCGTTTGGGAATGCCGTCGCCGCCTCACTTCCATAGCGGCAACTGAAGGCCACTGTTTCATCCCATTTCATTTTACCTATCCTCCTACGCCGCACCTATCCGGCGCTGGTTTGGGTTTAATTTCCCCGTCTAAAATGTTCACTCCCCGTCGATTTTCTGACGGGATAAAATGAGAATAAAAGCGTATCGTCATCTCGATACCACTATGCCCTATCTGCTGGCTGACATAATAAACACTCACCCCGGCGGACAGCAGCAGACTGGCGTATGTATGCCGTACCGCGTGAAACTTCTCATAGTGAATCCCTGCGGCCCGCAGCAGCCGCCGCCAGATATACCGGACGCTGTTCTGAGCTATCGGTTGCCCGCCGTTGTGGAACATCCACTTGACCGGCTCATTACTACCCGCAGCAAGGGCTTGAGCCTTTCTCTCGGCATGGAGCCGCTTCAACTCGGCTGCCAGCTCACCGCTCATTTCCACCTGGCGGGCCTTGCCCGTCTTTGTCCTGGTTATCCGTTGGTTCCGGTAACTGCGCTGGACAAGGATCAGCCCGCCGCGCCAGTCAACATCATCCCATTGTAGCGCCAGAATCTCACCGAGCCGCATTCCCGCCCTGAACGCCGTAAGCATGAACGGGTAATATTCCGGGTAGATTTCGAGGCACTTTCCGAGTATCAGATCAACCTCGCCGCCGTTGAAGGGCCGCACCTCGCTTGACCTGTCCCGCTTAATACCCAGGGTCTTGATAATCTCCCTTGTCGGATTGGCCGGGACCAGCTCATCGTCCACCGCGCAGTTCATCACTCCGCTTACTATATCCCGCAGCAGCAGCAGGGTTGATACTGATTTCCCGGCCTTATGGTGTCTCAGCAGCATGTCCCTTATCTGTGAGCGCCTGAGTTTATCGACTTCGATTGCGCCGATTTCGGGACAGATATATTTTTTCAGCACGGTTTTGTATCGTTTGTAAGTAGTTTCCCGGCGCAAGGGTTTGATATATTTTTCAAGCCAGTCGGCGGAATAATCTTCAAACGTCATTTCCTGCCGCTCGTCGAAATTGTACTCCCCCAGGGCCAGCCGCGCCGATATTTTACCGGCAGCATCATTGGCGGCAGCCTCGCTTGCACCTATCCGCTTGGCCTTCCGGTGACCGCGCCAGTTGATAAATACCCACCACGCGCCCTTGTGGAACTTGACTTTTACTCCCATGAATCGCCTCCCGTTGAGTTGGCCGTTGGACTTCATGGGCGTATTATTTACCCGCATTGCACACCTCGTCAACCAATCTGTCAACATCCGTAGCGCAGACCTCGTACCGGCCCAAAAACTGGTCTATCCATTCCGGCTTGATTACGATTGTTTTCCGCCGCTGGACATAGCGCAGGCCGTCCTTCATCCATTCGCGGACTTGTCCCGCCCCGACACCGGCATATTCCGCAGCGTCCTCAATCCGCAGCCAGCCGGAATAGTATGTAACTTTGGTCAGCATCGTTGTTATTAAATCCCCCAGGTTTTATTTGCCTGGATCATTCTTAACTCCGTCGATTGCTGCGCGGGCAATCGCCCTCACGGCGATTGTGGCATCATGCCATGCGTCCCCCCTTCCAAGCGCTGGATAATACCGCTCTATCTTTTCCAGCGCGGCCAGCAGTCCGTCCCGCTGGGCTGTGACTGAGACAAGCTCCCTCTCCAGCCTGTCCATCTTCTCGTTTTCCTGCTCGATCATTACGGACTTGATTGCATCCATGTCACGGCTATCACGCCCAATAATTTTAAGCCCTTCCGGCCAATACGGCTGCTTTCTTCTACCGCTCATCTTCAACCTCGCTTTCTGCCACCGGGCCACATTTTTCGCAGACGGGACACGGGCAAGGATACGGGCTTTCAATTCGACAGCCAATGCCGTAGTCCCAATGCACCTTTCCGCCGCAGATTTTGTGGGTCATCTTCAACCTCACTTTCCGGGACTTCGCCCGCAGCTCATAAGTCCTCTATATCGATTTGAAGGGCGGCCTTTACAACCAGCATATCCGTTACCTCTTTGACGTTCAGAAGGTGCTTGTTTTTCAGAAGTATCCTCCGTTCTTCATCAGCAACAAACTTTGATTCATAAAAAACTGGCAGTATCTCCCCAGCTACTCCCTTAACCCACCCGACTTTGTGAGTGATAAGGGTAAATCCTTCAATAACCTTAATCCCCTTATTCATATCCCCTTCCTTTCGTCCAGCCAGATAAGGGCAACTTGCCATGCCTCATGGCGGCTATCGGCACAGAGGATTTCCAGTTTGCCAAACGCCGAAACATTTAATCTGTGCCGCTTGTAATAATCCCCTTCACTGTTCTGCATTGGCTGTTCATAACTGTAGGTAAACGCGCAATGAAGTTCGTCGCATAGTTGTTCAAGCCTATCCTCGACCGCCCGCTGGCCCTCGGCGGTGTCGAGATAGTCTTGTACGTCCCCAGGAAAGAACAATTCCTCTCCATCTACGCAGATATATTTGCGTCGCCCCGGATGCTCCCCACCATGTATTTCATACCCCAGCGCGGCCAGCAGTTCGTCCCGCTGGCGTTCCAGCCTGTCCATCTTCTCGTTTTCCTGCTCGATCATTACGGACGCGATTGCGTCCATGTCACGGTTGTTCATCTTGACTCCCCTACTATCTGTCCGCAAATAAGCCCCGCTACCAGCAGCGCGGCCCAAATAAAAAGGGTCAGCGGAATACTATCGTCCAAGAGGAACTTGCGAAACTTGTCACGCTTCATATCCCCTTCCTTTCGTCCAGCCAAAGCTGCCAATTCTGGCTATACCCTGTTATTTGGAAGTGGCAGTTAGGGCAAACAAACACATCTTTATCCCGCTGATAGTTTTGTCCCCCTCCGAACCAACAGTTTCCACCAAACCAGTTGGCTAAAGTTATTTCAAAGGGTCGTTGGCAACGAGGACAGGGCATTGTTTTAACAATCCCACCGATAGAAGAATACCACCGGTAGAATACGGTGTGGCTCATATCCCCTTCCTTTCCGACAGCCAAATTAAAACGGCTTGCCAAGCGGCATGTTTGTTCTCACGCTCAGCCCGATATGCAACTTTCCAGTGCCCGTTCTTAAGTTCAAGCAACCGGATTACATTGGTCTCACGGTTACCTTCGCTATCCCACATGTGCAACGGATTGTCGGCACACCACAAGGCTTGCGCCGTGTCTTCAACCGCCCGCTGCCCATCGGCGGAGTCAAAAAACTTTTCGTAGTCGGTAGGTTTGATAAACGTACCGGCCCATGTCACATAGTCACCCCTTGCATCTAACACAAAGCCAGCGGCATTTACCACCATCCCCAGCGCCTTCGCCAATTTAGTTTCCATCGCGGGCCTCGGCTTTCGGTGGTACACGGCGCACCCTTAGATCAGAAATATTGGCGCGTAGCAGGTTGTGCCGGGCCTCCCATAGATCACCACAAACGCCAGAGGTAATCGTTAATCCCTCTTTGGCGATTTGCTTCCGCATTGCCATTGCATCGGCCTTGCACTCGAAGTCAATGGAATAACTTTCGCCGTGAAGGTGATCAAATGTTAGACGGTACATCTATTCCCCCTCTCCCTTGTTGCGTACGGCCTCCAGGTCGCGGATGAGGGCGGCAAGAGAACGTTCCTCACCCACAACAGTCCAATGTCCATATTTTTTTATACAAGTACAAACGGGGCAAAAATCTGGCGGCATATCCCCTTCTCTTCGCCACTCCAACCGCCGCAATGCATCCAGGCAGCGGGCGAGAAGGGGCCGAGTACCAAGCCACAAGTTTATCACCGCTATTGCCTGTGAAACGAGGCCATATTCCGACCAACCCACCTTGTCGCCGTTCCACCACCGGCCCCCACTTTTAGGAGATACTTTATTCAAGGCTTCATAAAGCAGATCAAGCGCAATCTGCGCCCGTTTCACGGTGGATTTGTACTCATCCCGTTCCGCCGTCAGCCCTATAATCCGTTGACCAAGCTTCTCGCACTGGTCGTTTCTCCGGGCGTTCTCGTCCTTGAGTTGGGCAATCACCTTCCAGTCAGTCATTGTCGGCCTCTGGTTCGTCTTGGGGTGTCCATGCCGCCTTGCCTACATACTCATACTCATCTCGCCGTAGCCGGATATAGGCTTGACCGCCGCGCTCACCATTTTCACCGAGAGCCTGGACAAAACCCATGACCCCAAAGCTCTTAAGCTCGGTGACGGTCAGCATACACGCCCCGAACATTGGATTGGTTTGACAGTCCGGCGATATTTGCACAACGTCGCCTACTGCTATTTCACCTGCGCTCATTGTCGGCCTCCGCTACATCAACATTCACGTTGTTTCTATCAATACGCCCGCTTTCGATGCCGTTATAAACACTCTCCAAAAAGTCCGATAGCAACGAACTGGCGTGCGTACCATCGGGCATATCGTGTTCTTCTGAATAGTTAAGACTCAATTCCACCTTCATTTCCCCTCCAATCGACACGTTCTCGGCTCATGTCCATAGCATGGACACGTTCCGGGTACACGAATACCATCACAGCGATTTGAGCAAGCCCTTAAGCCGGTCGCCTGTCAGTAGAACAACCTTGATTTTTGGGTAATACTTAGCCATGCGTTTAAGCGCCGTCTTGTTTCTGGCATCCTGATAGCCCTTGACCTCGTGCAGTTCTATCCTACCGGTGCGATAAACAACCTCGAAGTCCGGCTTGTAGCTGCAAACGCCACGCATGATACCGGGGAACCAATATGTTGTCGGCTCATACTCCCAGGACTTGATCTCCCCGGCTTTAACCATCAGGTCAAGATAGGCGGCGTATTTCAGTTCCCAGCCGGAGCGCATGTATATCCGCCGCCCGTTGTTTTCATACCAGCCCGGCGTGATATGGGAGAAGTTCCGGCGTGGTCTCATTTGCCCTCCGATAAGCAGGCTTGTAAGGCGGTAATCAGTGTTGCCACTTCGTTCGAGTCCAAAAGGATTGTGGCTTCACCGCGTCCCAACTCTTCAACACAAAGCCCGATTAGGCCACCAATCAGACGGCCCACCTCTACTAAATTCCCCGTATCTTCCTGTTTGATCCTCATTTGCCCTCCAAGAGTACGTCCAGTTCACAGCTGGGGTTACATTCCGCGCCTAACCGCAGGCATTCAGGACATTGTTCGGCGTTATCCCTGATCCGTTGCAGCATGTCCCGCAGCACCGCGTTCTCAGTTCGGAGTTGATCCCGCTCCTTTAGCGGATCGTGAATGCCGTCAAGGAGTTCTGAGTGTTCCTGTCGCCATAAATCGCGTTCCGCTTTCAGCGCCGCGTTTTCGGCTTCGAGGGCGGTCACTCTTGCCAGCAGTTCCGGCGCGGCTGCGATAAGGCGGGCGTTGGCTTCGATTTCCTCACCCGACATTTCGCTTATGTAACTCTCCGCATCACACTCACAAATATAATTATAGCACCCCTTATGGGGGCCATCTGGATACCGCGCTGCAATGAGTGTAGAATTTGGGTCATCTTGCTCCCACGGCCCCGGCGTTGCCCCTTCAAACTGTTTCAAGTCCATCATATCCTCCAATCTCCCGGCGGTTACTTGTCGTACTCCGTTGCTCCGTATAAGATGTCCGGATCGCCGACAATAATGTCATACCGTACCAGCCGCTCAAAGCCATCTGAACAAGTTACAAGAACATCCGTTGTCGCCACGGTATGCGTTCGTTCATATTCGCGTCTCTGCATTTCTGTAATGACCATACTACGCCGCCTCCTCGATCAGCCCGCACTCGCGGGCAATTTGTTTAGAAGGGCAAATCCTCGTCATCACTGGCCTTGCCGCCAGCCACTTCATCTTTCTTTTTCTTGCCACCGCCGCCCGGCAGAAGTGTCGGGTAATTGATAATAATCTCAGTTGAGTATCGCTTGACGCCTTCCTTATCTTCCCATTCCTTCGTCTGCTGGTAGCCATCAACCTGAAGCAGACTCCCCTTGTGGACATACTTAGACACAATGTCGGCGACCTTGCCCCATGCCACGCAGCGGAACCATTCGGTCTTTTCCTGTTCGCCCCACTTGCGGGTTACGGGTATGCTGAACGTAGCTACCGCCGTATTGTTGGCCGTGTGGCGCAACTCCGGGTCCTTGGCGACATATCCCGTTATTTCGGTACGACTCGTTCCTTGGAAACCCATTGCATCACCTCTCTATGGTTCTGTCTGGAAACCGCAGCGCACTTTCCGCTTCTTCGATTGCATCTACTAACCAATTAACCCGATCTTTAAGGGCTTCGACCCGATCCACCAATGCATCGTGTGTCGCTTCCAACTTCTCTCCATCGTAACCGCATTCAGGACACTGCATTATTCTTCCCCCTTTTCATGCCACACGGTCTTTCTTGCGATGATGATACCCGTGCGGGTTATAATGGCGTACTGAGTGTTGTTGCCGTAATTCCGGCGGCACAACAGGTTCTTTGGATCACAGAAAACCTCTTCCGGCGGCAGGGCACATGACTCATAGCCCAAGGCTTGCAGTTCATTGAACCGCGCTGCCTGCTTCTTGGTGAGTTTCATTCATCCTCCTCATTGTCTCCATCTACCCGCTTTAATACCCACCGCACCCCATCCTCGTCTACAAAGAAATGCCGCGAAATCTCTTCTCGCTCTCTTTCGAGGGTGGCCTTGTCTTCGAGTTCTGTCGAATACTCCCACTCGACCAACTCGCTTATAAACGGAAGCGTTTCTCCCTCGCTGAAACAGCCCGCCATCTCGTTCAATAGCAATTCACGCCGTTCTTTGGCAAGGTGCGCGGCATTAATGTCGGCGGCAAGGCGGAATAAGTCGTCGCCAACTTGACGGCACCTGCTTAAAAGCTCTTTGAAGTCGTTGCGCTCACTCATCATGCCTCCACGTGGTCGGGCCACAACTGCGGCGTCTTGTGATAGAAACGTGTCGCCCGCGCCCATATTTCGGTAGCCATAAATGTCCTTTATTTGGATGCGGTGTTTCCAGTTGGTCATTTTCCACTCCTCCTTGCCTTGAGATCGAGTCTTTCCACGGCCCGGCGCGGCGACACTATCCTGCCCGTCCTGCGGCAGAACTGGTCTCTCGGATGCAGGTACGCCAGCCCGTTCGAGACCTCCTGCCCGTTGGCGTACAGGCCGCAGACCGTCACCGGACTGCATGGGTGCGGCTCTACGGCGTGATGGTATCTTACTTCGGTTATCCCGGCGTTTTCCAGCAGAGACTGCAACTCAGGAATATCCACTTGGCCGTACATCACTTCCCCCTTTTGACTTGCCGTTGAAGGTAAGCCAGCCCAATGACAATGAAAGCAAAGAACAGAACGATAACGCCATCCACGATATCCCTTATGGTCATGTTATGAAACATATCAGCCACAATCTGCATAATCCGTTAGGCTCCTTTCCATCGTGTTGTTTTCTTTAATGAGCCGGAGTAATTGAATCCTGTGATGTTCCGGCGGCGGGCATTTGTTCTGTAGCCAGTTGGATACGGCGCTGTCGTAGCAACCCATGTCACGGGCAAGCTGGCGCTGGCTCCAGCCGAGTATATCGAGCAGGTCGCAGATAAGATCGCCCCATGACGGCCATTCATCGGGAAGCTCCGGCCCGCCACGCTTGCTGTTGCCGCTGCCGATAAAACGTGGGTCATTGGCGGCTTCGCTTTCTGTCTGTTTACCGCAGCCTGGGTTGACGATCAGGAAGCCGCACTTGTCAAGACAAGTTCCATATTCCCGGCCAGAGATAGCCCGCCAGCGCTCATGCCAGCGTTCCAGCACTTCTTCCGGCGTTGGCCGCTCAGTGTCAAGCCAGCAGGATTTGCCATCACCGCCGTCCACGTCTTCAAGCGATAACGACGGCTGATTATCAATCGTCTTCTGCATGTAGATCATGGAACCCCCTTGTGCTGGTTAGTTCTCTTTCTCGCGCTCGGCAAGAAGGGCATCGGCGATACCGTAAACCCACTCAGCGATAACGCCAGGGTCTAATTCCGTCCCCGCCTGCTGGTGGTGACGAATTTCGTGCGCCAGGGCTGATGGAAGCGCCTGTCCCGCGAAGTAGTCGCGCAAATCACCGGGGAATGGGATTGCCGCTTGCTTTGCGGCGGTAGTAGTAGGCTTTTCTTTTGGCATTGTATTCCTCCCTGTTTTTGTCTACCCACTCACGGTGGTATAAAGATGCACAAGCCTTGCAATAGGTCTTTCGCCCCATCCAGCGTGAAGATCGATCAGTTGAAAATTCGCCAATTGTTGGAGCGGCGGACGGGGCGCGACCCCGCGATGCTCCGTAAGTTATACGCCGCCGCTCCAAAGTTTTGACCGAGGCCGGATTTGAACCGGCTTTGTCCGGGCGCTGCGCATGGCACCTGTCTTAGCCATGTACCGGCTTGAGCCTTAAACGGGTATCTCCGCTTGCGTGTTCCCACCACGCCGCCCGGTCAGTTTGTCAATTAAAGAAACCACCCCAGTAAAGAAGCGCCGTTATGAGCAACCATGTTATGATGTGCTCTGGCGCGTTATAATTCCCCTTGGGCTGCCCGTGCCTGTACGACACAAGGACAACTTCCCCCACAAGGTTCGCTAAGTAAATAGCTTCCGGCCAACCAATGTGAAACGACGCTTGCATGCCATCCCCCTTTGTGGATGAATTAAATCGTATCGACGCTTTAATATAATACAATAATAACAAATGTCAAGAGAAAAGATGGGGAAAGAAAAAGAAAAGAAGGTATTGACTTTTGGATTATTTGTGCTACATTAATTGCAAGGAGGAATACCAATGGAAAAACAAGATGTAATCGTCAGATGCCACTGCCAGAAGTGCGGGCATGAGTGGTATCCCCGTCAGCCCGGCGTTCCCGTACAGTGCGCCAACCCGGCCTGTCGCTCGGCTTATTGGAACAAACCATATATTCGCAAGCCGAAAACAAAATAGTCCACCACAAGGGGGAGAACAAGGATGTTCGATGCCGAGCTATCGTGAATTACTGCTTGACCCAAGGTGGCAGAGAAGAAGGGCAGAAGTCTTAATCCGCGACGACTTCACCTGTCAAAATTGCGGATCAACCACGGAAACACTATTTGTCCACCACAATTATTACGAGAAAAACCGAATGCCGTGGGAGTATCCTTCGGATGACGATTGGCCGCACGCACTGGAAACTATTTGCGAAAAGTGTCATCCCCTGCGGGATGAAATCAGGCGCATTGCCAAAGAGCTTGTTGCGATAGCCATTAAGATAGAGCGCGGGGTTCCGTATGCCTGACAAGATAGTTGGCGGTTATTATATTAAGGCCCGCCGCATTCAGGAATCAGAAATAGCGCACCAGCCACCGCATTATCGGGAGGTTTGGGACTGGCTAATCGCCAATGCGAACCACGCCCCTCGGAACATTTATGGCAAAACAATCCAGCGCGGACAATTGCATTGCACAATTGATGATATTCGAGAGGGGTTGCATTGGCACGTCGGGTATCGCAAGCAAACATACAAAAAACACGACTGCGAAAATGCAATGAAGTGGCTTACGAAAGCCGAAATGATAACCACAACGAGAACCGGACGGGGTGCTATTATAACTGTATTAAATTACGACACTTATCAAAATCCTAAGAATTACGATAACCGAATCGATAACCGAACCGGTAACGGGAACCATGCCGAAACCATGCCGAGCGAAAAACAAGAATTAAAGAATGGAATGCATAAAGAAGAAATAGAAACAAACACTTGTTCGGAGCAAAGCTCCTCACTGGTGTTTCTGATTCCCGTTAAGGGTGGTGCGATTTACACCGTCCCCGATTCTCTCGTCCTTAAGTTTGAAACGCTATTCCCCAGCATAGATGTAAGACTTGAGTTGCAACGCGCCCGTGAATGGTGTGAGGCGAATCCAAATAAGCAGAAAGTCCTTATTGAGAAGTTTTTAAATGGCTGGATGGCTCGTGTTCAGCGACGCGCCGAAGATAAGATGACGTTAAAGCAGCGCAAGCAACTCGAAATCGAAAGAGATTTCATTCTGTCCTGCGAGGATGCAAAATAATGGACATACGATACTATCTTAACTCAAAGGGATTCAACTGGCGGGAAGTCAACCGGGCCACCGGGCCAGTGGCGACGATGAATTGTCCGTTCTGTGGCGACCGGGAAAAGAAATTTGCTATCAGCCTGACCGATGGGGCGTGGAATTGTATGCACTTGAACAATTGCGGGCGCAAGGGGTCGTTTCTCCAGCTTCAAAGGGAATTGGGTGACGCACCGCTGCCGGTAGATGCGGCCAACATGATGTACCGTCCCGTTAAGGAGCCGCCGAAGGTCTATGTTAAGCCGGACATGCCGACGGCCATGCTGGACGGCAGGGCGTTGGAATGGCTGGAAAAAGAGCGGGGATTTACCAAAGAAACTATCGATCATTTTGGTATGCGGCAATCGGAAAAGGGTGGGAGCGTTTGCTGGTTGTATTACAAAGACGGCCAACTTGTGAACGTCAAGAGCCGGGCCATGAGCGAAAAGAAATTCTGGAACGCCAAGAGCGCCGAACCTGTTTTATATAATCGGGACAACTGTAAGGGCAATAACGAGCGACTAATAATTACCGAGGGTGAGTTTGATTGCATGGCTTTATACCAGTACGGCATCGAGTCCGTCAGTGTTCCAAACGGGACAGGGGATAAGCGTTGGATAGATACCGAGTGGGAGTTTTTGCAGGGGTTCCAAGAAATCATTCTTTGCCTGGATAATGACAAGGCGGGAGTAGCCTTGCGGGATGAACTGATTCAACGGTTGGGCCGCTATCGCTGCCGGATAGTTGCGCTACCGCATAAAGACGCGAACGAGTGTTTGATTCAGGGCGTGCCGGTGAACGCGGTACACGATGCTTTCCGCAATGCCGCCGATGTTCCGCCAGACCTGCTTGTCAGTGCGCTTGACTATACCGAAGAGGTGATAGAACTGTTTAATCATCCGGCTATGGTCGAGGGTACGAAAACAGCATTCGCCGGGCTTAATAAGTTATTACATGGCTGGCGGGATCAGGAACTTACGATATGGAGCGGTACGAACGGTAGTGGCAAATCGACGATACTTAATCAGGTGATGCTCGACTTGTTGGCAAAGGGCGTTCCGGTTTGCATGGCAAGCCTTGAATTGCCGCCGAAGCAATATCTCAGGTGGGCCGTGATGCAATGGACGGAGCGGCATTTGCCGGACGATGAGCAGATATACAAGGCGTTTGCCGATTTCGGGCCATACTTGTATATCATAAACACGCATGAGGAAATTGAACCGGCGCGGGTGCTGGACTGTTTTACCTATGCGGCCCGCCGATACGGGGTTAAGCATTTTATTATAGATAGCTTGAGCCGTTTATCGTTTCCGCTTAAAGATGAAAACAACGAGCATAAGAAATTTGTTTCCGATTTTCTCTCGTTCGTAAAAGCTAATAACGCGCATGGTCATTTAGTGGCACACCCGCGCAAAGGTTATTCGGACGACGACCGGCCTGGAAAGGTGGACATTGGCGGTACAGGGCATATAACCAATCTCGCTCATAACGTGCTTATTATGTGGCGACCGAGCCAAGAGTTGCGGGACAAGGCTTTTCAAAAAGGAAAAGAGCCTCCAGAATCGAGGCTCTTGGTGGTGAAAAATCGGGAATGGGGATTAGAGGGATCGATTGACTTGTCATTTAATCCTGACGTTAAGAAGTTTTACAACCATTAATGGCCTATCACATGCCGCACGGCGGGCCGCGCTAATTGGCATCGGGGATGTCCGGTTTACCGCTCTCAGGAATGATAATCAATAACGTAAACCTCATATTCCGCTGGTGCTTCTGGCAGCCGCTTCCAGACTTCGGTGTACTCCAGTGGCGTTTTATCGCGGTCGTACCACAGCCCTTGATAGCAAATCGCAAAGGGCCGCTCTGTGTTTATCCAGTCCACTTCTCCGATAACAGCTTCGCTTGTAGTGGCCTGATTGCCGTCTGCGTCTTGTTCGTCAATTAAATGCAGCGAATCGGCCCACCGGCCACCGACCACGAACCAATCCCATTTTCCGTTAGGATTATCCACCGTGTAAACAAACCCGTCAAGACCGATAATCCAGCCCGCCCAGTCCCGCAAGCAATTTTGAATTATTCCACGGTGCTTTTCCCACGCCGAATCGAGGCCGTTTTTCTTGCTATCGGACAGAAATTCGGCGGCTTCTTCGGCGTAGTGTTCCTTGAGAAGTTTTTCCAGTTTAAAATTCCATTGGTTCGGTGCGAATTTTCGCAGAGGCAGGCAAGGGCCGCCAGTGCCGCCCTCTTGGTAAGGGCGTAAAATGTCCTCGACTGACCGCCAGTCTTTCGGGTCGCGGATTAGGTACATGCAATAGTGCATCTTACCCCTCCATTCTTTTGCTATGTTTCAGCAGTAGGTTGACATCGTATTTGCCAATAAAACCAGTCTCAGGATTCTTTACTTTGACCGTTTCCGGCGTTCTGCCGGTAGCGTGTTTGCGATACCGGACTCGGATTACTTCGTATGTCGTTCCCAGGTGATTAATCTTCAGGCCGGGAACAATATCCTTGCGCTTGAGCGGTTTAGATGCTGACATTAATTTCATCCCTTTCCCCTAAGTCGATCAGGGTTTGTTCTGGCGGTAACAAGCGCTGAATTATTTCGTGCTGTTTCCAAGCCAAACTCTCCTCCTTCTGTTTCCGGCTTGTGGCCTTTTCAGGATAGAGGATGGCTTGTAATTCAGCAAAGGATTTGAGCGGCTTATTCGGCATCGGGAGTACTCCGTTTTTGTGGGGCATGGTAAAGGGCGGCTACCACAAACCAACCCGCCTCCGTTTTTGGGGTATAAAGTCTGTCGCTTTGACCGCATTCAGGGCACGGCCCCTTCTGGTTTTTGTCCAGACAAACGTAGCAACGAGCGCAACAAATATTTGTCGGCAGTGTATGTTCTGCGTTATTCGGCATCGGGGATGTCCTCCCAGTTGGCATATATAGCACCGCAGCGGATGCACTCAAAAATATAATCAAGTGCAAGGTGGCGCTCATCGGAATCGGGCCACTCCATCACTATCCCGCCGTTACCATCTACTCTGACCCGGCGCTCAATGTCTAAAGTGCCGTCAAAGTGTTCTCCGCCGCATTTACACTTTTTCATTTTCAGCCTCCCGCGTTAGTTTTTCACCGCTTTCCAGCCGATTGTAAATCTGTTGCAATTTCTGGTGGAGTGGCGCATAGGGATTGAGTTCCGACATCCTTTCGGCAATCACGCCTTGTATAATATCTTCATCGGGCCATGTTTTCAGCATGGCGATAGTCCAGTGTTTCTTCATTTTCCACCCCTGCGTTTAATTGAGCTTACGTCCACAATCCACCAGACGGCCACAACCACAAGCCAGCCGGTGATGAGGTTGATTGCAAAGAGGCCGTCAGTTGGATACATGGTCAACGCATCCCCGCGTCCGCCGGTTAAAGGCGGCGGCGTTGTAAAAGTTGGCATTGGCGTTCGCAATTATACCGCTCTCCCAGGTGCCTATTAACCGCAGTCCGTCCGCATCACGCTCGGCGTTTGGATATTGCCGTTCTTGTTCGGGCGTAATATTTCGGGCAAATCGAACCAATACGCCCGGCGCGGCCTCATAGTCAAATACAGCGTGGATTATACGCACGGTTAGCCTCGTGTTGTTTGAAAATAATGCGGTAGTAATCGTCGGGATGAACGGCGGCCCCTTCAATAAACCCCGCCGGTTCGCCGGGATTGTCATCTGTCAAAAACCACAATTGAGCGCCGCATTCCTGGCACGGTTGACCTATCGGCGCGCTAAGGTCAGCCTCTCGGTTACTAAGAACATAGGTTGCGCGGCAATCGATGTTGCCACACACCAGCAAAGTATTGCGGTTACGCTTCATTATTTCCCCTTTCGCCCTCAGTCAAGGGCCAGTTGTAGTGCTGGTTGAAAGTCTTTGATGAGCCTGTCTTTCTTTTGTAGCCTCGCGGTAAAAGGTTCGCCGCCCAGCGGCAGGGGATTGGTTATAGTGCCGTGTCGCTCATGTAAGCAATGCGATAAAAAGCAAGGCCCAATATTTCTTTTTCATCGATAACCGCTTGCCCATCCTCATTGAATTTCCGAAATCCTTTTACTTCGCGGACGACCTTTTTCCAAGCCACAAGCGAAGGCCAGCCGCCAGCATTCTTGAAACAGCAACGTGATTGCAGATCAAAGCCGTCTAAGGGTATAGGATTGCGCCCGTTAAACTGGAATTTCTGGCGGTAATGTTCTATAATCAAAAACATAGTTTACCCCTTCAAAATTAGTTCGCGCACCGTGCAAATTTCATCCGGGTACGATTGCCCGGCGGGTGATTATTTCAGAACAACTTCCGCGCCGACCCGTTCCAGCGCCTTGATTACAGAACTGTGATTAACTTTTGCGCTCATTGTTACCCCTGCGTGGGAGTGAAAAGTAAACTGCCTGTATATATCATATAACAATAATAATAATTTGTCAAGGGGAAAGGGATATAAAATAAAAAGCGGGCAAAGTTGATTGCCCGCCTTCCCCGGCCTTTAACCGGGCAACTCATATCTCCCCCTTGCGCATTGAAGGAAAATTGAGCTATAAAATTTCATACGGATTATATATAATACGCCAGGGCCAGATTGTCAAGGGGATTAAACAACAAAATTAAACAATACAAGGGACTTGACTTTTACCGGGAACGATAGTATATAATCACAAGCCGCCGCAAGGCGGCAGGACTAT
>QZJY01000018.1 GCA_003597995.1 Dehalococcoidia bacterium | reverse complement strand
CAGATACTCAAGTATGTTGAATACCAAGGTCGCCAGGATTCAGGACAAGCGAAGCTTGAAATATAAAGAACCACGCGCTTGCGCGTGGGTATCTATAAGAGTTTCAGGGCACGGCATACCGTATCCCTGCAGAGACAAATGCCAAATTGGTGATTTTCATCAGAAAGAATCCCTCCTGACCTCCCTTTTCCAAAGGGAGGGATGCCCGACGCTGGATTCCCTCCCCCGGCGGAGTTTACACTGAGCCCGCCTCAGGCGGACGAATGTGCGGGAATGACATGCGCGAGGGGGACGAGATTGCCACGCTCGTCCGTCTCAGCGGACTCGCTCGCAACGACAAAGGAAAATCCTTCCTAACCTCCCCTTCGGCAGGCTCAGGGCAAGCTCTTTTGTCAAAGGGAGGACATACGGCTTTGATTGATTTACTATGTTTTCTCAGTTAAGATAAACACTAATCGTTTGAAAATCAGCGGAGGGAATGATGAACAGGGCGGAAGCTCTCAAGGCCGTTACGGATAACGTGAAGAATCAAAACCTGGTCAAGCACATGCTGGCCGCCGAAGCCATCATGCGGGCGCTGGCGCGAAAATTCGGGGAGGATGAGGAGGAGTGGGGGCTGGCCGGCCTGCTGCATGACATTGATTACGAAATCCTCGCCGGGGACATGACCAACCACAGCAAGCTCAGCGCCGAAATGGCGCAGAAGATGGGCGCAAGCCCCGGGGTGGTGCATGCCATTTTGTGCCATAACGAGGCGCACGGGGCGGCCTGCGAGAGCCGCATGGATAAAGCCCTCTTTTGCGCCGACCCGCTAACCGGCCTCATTACGGCAGGCGCGCTGATACGGCCCGAAAAGAAGCTGGCTATTGTCGAGGCGTCATCAATCCGCAAGCGCTTCAAGGAAAAGAGCTTTGCCGCGGGCGCCAACCGCGAGCAGATTGCCACCTGCTCAACACTCGGCCTGACGCTGGAGGAATTCATTGCGCTGGGGCTTGAGGCGATGAAGGGGATAAGCGGGGAGCTGGGGCTGTAACGAAAAATCCGAACTCCAAATATAAAAATGGTAATGACACACCTATATCATTTATAGACGGATTGTATTAAGATGAGCTAATTATCTATGAAAAACGAAATTAATTCCGGCGGAACTACCCGAAGAAGTTTTCTCAAAATGATTGGCGGACTTGGACTGGCAGCTATTGCCGGAGGAGCCGCTTACAAACTAGAGCTCGGTCCCTTTAAGAAAACATACGACGCCGCTGATGTTCCCACATCATTTGACCCATCAATAGGCGAGAAGAAAACTTCCGAGGATGGTAAACAATCAATAGTTACCTCCCTTATTGGAGATAATAATACATTAAATACCACATTGGAAACCATACAAAGTCTTCCCTCTTTTGACTCTGAAGGTAATCCCCTCTTGTATTTTGTCCCTCCCAAGCAGGGAGACATTATTGAATACAATTCGACTATTGACAAAGTAAACTTAACCCTGGACGGGAAAACAACCGTCATAGACTTTCTTGGAATAATGATAAAGGTAGACAAAGATTATGTAGTGCCGATGCCAATCGATGGAAATATCGTCGGAACTAATAAGAGCGATGGAAGTTTCGGAGGTTACTGGGTATATTGTACTGATTCAAATGGAACAAGGCGCCATATGTTTGTGACAACCTACGACAATCCTACATTTTTGCAAAACGTTCCCAGAGTCTATATAAACAGACCTGATGCTGATAATGTAGCTTACAACGCGAGTATTCCGCTTAAGCGCGGCGCAGAGTTGCTCCGGACCAATAAATCTACGTATGTCGCCTATGGCTCCTCTGTACTCGACAATCTAAATCTTCAACCCCTTACCGTTACTGACTCTTCGGGACTTCCGAAAATCCCCAGAGTAGAATAAATCCCGAAACGAATGCTCGGCATGACGCTGGAGGAGTTCATCGCGCTGGGGTTGGAGGTTTTTGATTGCCAACTCCCCCTTTGGCAAAAGGGGGATTAAAGGGGGTTTTGCTCGACACGTCTCAGGATTTCTTCAACAACCGCATCAGTGTTCGTGAGCGCGTCTGTGTCCGAAAATCTAAGCACACTCAGTCCTTTGCCCTTTAAATAATCATCACGCCGGGAATCGGCAGATTGTTTCTCCTCAGAATAATGCTGGCCGCCATCAAGTTCAATCACCAACTTGGCCGATGGGCAGTAAAAATCTACGATGTAGTTTCCGATTATTCTTTGACGTTGGAATCGATATCCTTTTAGCCTGTGCAATCTCAGTCGAGCCCACAAGCGGATTTCGGCATCGGTCATCCGCCTGCGAAGCTCTTTGGCGAACTCTTTGAGGCTGTTGTTATACATCAACATGGTTGGGCAAAACCCTCTCCTTGGCGAAGCCAAGGTCTCCCTTTTGCAAAAGGGAGAGGAAAATTGAGCCTCTAGCTCACTTCTATCGTCGAACCATCCGCTGTTTTAACCACGTCAATCCTGGTCGGGAAGGCGTCTTTCAGTTCGTCGATGTGCGTGATGACCAGTATCTTCTGAAAGTCGTCCTGCACCGAGTTGATGGCTTCCTTGAGCTTTTCGATGCCGTCGGCGTCCTGTGTGCCGAAGCCCTCGTCGATGATGAGCGTAGGCAGGGGGGCTCCGGCTCTGCGTGCTAATAACCGCGACAGGGCTATGCGCACTGAAAAATCTATCCTGAAGGCCTCTCCTCCCGAAAACATCTCGTAGTTGCGCGTGCCGAGCTCGTCGGCGATTTTGATGTCCAGCGTCTCGGAGATATCCCCTTTCTTGGTGGCCTGTTGTGTCTCGAAGGTGAGGGCCATGCGCCCGTCGGTCATGCGAGAGAGCAGACGGTTGGCCTCGGCTTCTATTTCGGGCAGCGCCGTCTCGATGAGCATGGCCTGTATGCCCTTTTTGCCGAATATCTGGGCCAGCTGGCGGTAGATGGACTCGTTTTCGGCGGCCTCGGCGAGGGATTTGCGTTTCTCCGCCGAGCGTTTTTCCATCTCAGCGAGCCTCTTAATCTGCTCCCTGAGTACTGCCAGTCTTTCCCTGGCGGATTTTTGCTCCTCTGACAGCCGCTTGAAATCGGCCTCGGCCTCCGCCAGTTTTTGCGCCATTTCCGGCAGAGCGGATAGCTTTCCCGCGAGCTGTTGTTGCGTCAGGCTGTCCTCGGCCAGGCGCGCGTTGATGTCGGCGATGACCGCCTTCGATCTGACTGTGTTCTCTTTTTCCTGCGCCATGAGCTTTAACGCTTCGTCCAGTCGTTGCTTTTCCTCCTCGCATGGCTTGAGCCGTTCCACTTCCTGCTGGAGGGAGTCGTGTTTCTTTTCATCGTAGGCCAGTCCAGCCATCTCGGCCTCGATGCGGGCGATGGTCTCCTGCTCGGGGCGGGCATAGTCCTGCCTGGCCAGCGTCTCTTCGATTTGCGCCAGCTTCTGCCTTTCACCTTCCAGACTGGATGAAGCCTCAACCGCCTCTTTCATGGCCTGCGTTAAGCGGCTCTCCTGGCTGGTGAGGGTGTAGCTTTCCTGCTTTTGACTGGCTTCCAATCGGGGTATCTCGACGTTGAGTGATTTAATCTCCGCTGACAACTTTGACAAGTCACCCTCGCTACGTTTGATGGACTGTAGCTTTTCATTTTTTTCCCGGGCGTATTTGCTCTCTACCAGTTCGAGTTTTTCGCTGCCCAGGTCTGTCTCGCATAACGGGCAGTGGGCTCCGCCTTCCGTTTCTGCAAGAAGCGCCAGCTTTTCGTCAATCTCGGCGATGTCCTGTTTCAGACGGCTGATTCCGGCGGCCAGTTTGGATAGGGCAGACTGTTTTTGGAGGCTCTCATCACGCCTGGCCTTGATATCTGCCTCGGTCTGCTCGTTTGCCTGCCTGACGGGAGCCAGCTTCTGCTGTTCCGCCCTCAATCCGGGCAATTTTGCCGCTCTGGCCTCGAGCTGCTGGATGCTGTTTTCGATGAGCTTGTGCTGGGTATTGAGGTCGGATTGCGCGCGGTCGCGCGCTTTTTCATACTGGTTCTTCTTCTCGCTCAGCCTGGAAAGTTGCCTGGCCTGCTGGTTGAGCTCGTCGTAGAGCCGGCGCGCCTTTTGCAGTTCCTGATAGTCCGATTCTATAGCCGTCCGGCCGTCCAGGAGTTTTTGGTACTCTGCAACGTGCGCCTTGCTCTGTTCCAGACGTTCCTGTTCGCGCCTGAGGTCTTCGTTGTTGCGTTTGATGGCAGCCTCGCACTGAGCAAGCTGCGTCCGGATGCCTTCCAGAGCCTGTACTTCCAGCCTGAGCTGTTTCAGCCCCGTTTCCTTCTCGCTCACGGAGGCGTCTATCTCTGCGGCTGTGGCCTCTGCCTGTTTCAGCTCCTCCTCGCGGGCCGGTCTCTGCGCCAGCTCCGTCTCAATCTCTGCTATGCCCGCTGAAAGCTGCAGCTTGGCCTGTTCGGCCTCCCTGGCTTTCTCTCTGGCTTTATCCTCGTACTCGTCATAGACCGAAAGCCCCAGTATGCTGGCCAGCACCTCTTTGCGTTTGGCGGGCGGCTGGCGCGTGAACTCGTCGGCGTGACCCTGGCGCAGATATGCGCTGTTGGTGAAGGTGTCATAGTCCATGTGCAGGATGGACCCTATCTTTTCCTGCGTCTGGCTGATGCGCTCGGTGGTGAGGGGCAGATACGTTCCCTCATTACAGATGAAGAGGTCAAGGCTGCTCTGCCCGGATGCCCTTTTGCCTTTGGGCCGGGCGTGCTTGCGTATGACGCGATAGAGCTGCCCGCCGGAGCTGAAATCGAACTCAACCTCGGTTTCGTTCTCACCCTGATGGATGAGGTCATCGTCGCTCTTGGCGCGCGATTTTCCCCACAGCGCCCAGGTGATAGCATCGATGATGGAGGATTTGCCGGCGCCGTTATCGCCGGAGATGCAGGTGGTGTGGATGGGCGTGAAGCAAAGCGCTTGCGCATCGCCTTTATACGGCATGAAATTGCGCATCCTGAGATTGACTGGAATCATGCTTTTTTCGCCTTGCCGTATATTTTAGCACAGCGATTGGCAATTTATCTCCGGGAGGACGTAAAAAAGGGGGCGGGTTTCAAACCTGCCCCCTATAATGGAAAATTATCTTTGGCCCATGGTGTCACAATTGGTTATTGCGTCGGCGGGGGCGTCGAACCCAGCGTCACCGTCACGGTGGACTTGCTCGTGCCGCGGTAAAAGGTTATCTTGACCTGTGTCCCGGGTGCCTTGGCCTGAATCAGGCGCACCAGTTGGCCGTTGGTGGTGATTTCGGTGCCGTCCACGGCGGTGATGACATCCTTGGCTTTGAGCCCCGCCTTGTCCGCCGGGCTGCCAGCCACCACCCCGCCGATCATCACGCCGCTGTTTGTTCCCAGGTTATTCTGCGCCGCCACTATGCTGTCCACCGTCGTCAGCCCGTTCACCCCCATAAAAGCGCGCGCGACGTAGCCGCTATTGATGAGCTGCTGGATGATAGGCATGGCCGAGTCTATAGCGATAGCGTAGCCCACTCCTTCCACGCCCTCTTCGATGAGCTTGATGCTGGTAATGCCCACCACCTGGCCGCTGGTGTTGACCAGCGGCCCGCCGCTGTTGCCAAAGTTTATGGCGGTATCGGTGCCGATTAAGTCCACGTAGGTCACCCCGTTTTCATCGGTGACAGTGGCATTCAAGCGGCTAACCCAGCCTCCCGTCATGCTGATGCCCAGACTTAAGGCGTTGCCGATGGCGGCCACAGGTTGCCCCACTTTGAGAGCTGCCGAGCTGCCGATGCTGGCGGCGGTGAGCCCGCTGGCATTGATCCGGATGATGGCCAGGTCGGAGGAAACATCTGTTTTTATTGATGTAGCTATGTAGCTTTTACCGTCGGAGGTGATCACCTTTATCTGATCCACCCCTCCGGCGTCCTCCAGCACGTGGGCGTTGGTGACGATGATGCCGCTGGCATCTACCACCCAGCCAGAACCCGCGGCGATATCGGTTTCCACCTGCACCACAGACGGCCTTACTTTCTCAACGACAGCGGAGAAGTCGAGAAAGCCGCTCGAACCGCCGCTGCTTGCAATCGTCGTCGTGGCCGCTGGAGCTGTGACCGTGCTGGTCTGCGTCAGCGTCGACGCCGTCAGCAGGCCGCAACTGGAGCTGACGATGGCAAGAGCCGTCAGCGTCGATACCGCCAATATCTTAAAGATGTTTTTCATTGTTCTTCTCCCTGCGAATGAAAATAAAAGTGTATGCGAAAGGCCTAATTTATATCATACAACAAACCGGTAAAATATGAGTAAAGTGCATGTTTCCCTCTTTGGCAAAAAGCCTGGCTGGGGGGCTTTCGGGTACGAAAACAACGAGGGATGCAGCAAATACGAAATTCGAATATCGAAGCACGAAACAAATTCGACTTACCAAAATTCTAATGTCCGGTACACCTGGATTCCGATATTGTGCAGGATTTGATGCTTCGTGCTCGCATAGAGGAGCCTCTCCATTGTATTTAGTCCTTTGTTTGACAGCAAGTGATACAATCATCTTGAGAACATAGAAAAGGAGGTTACGCTATGTCTACCAGAGACTATGATTTTCAGGGTTTCGACCGCATCCGCGTGAGTGGCGCTTTTGAATTTAACATTACGCGGGCTGACGCCTTCAAGGTGAGCATCACCAGCGACCCTTTCAAGGTCATCGAGGTCTCGCGCGAAGGGGACACGTTGCGCATCGGCATTGCCTGGTATACCTACCTGTGGTGGTTTCTCACCTGGTGGAGCCATCCCAGTGCCAGCATCACCCTGCCGGAGCTACGCGAGCTGCGCATTAGCGGGGCCAGCCACGGCGAGACCGGCGATTTTGACACGACTCACGATTTCTCCGCCGAACTGGAGGGAGCCAGCGGTCTTAGCTTGGGCAACATCAGTGCCGGCAATGTGGACTTCCGCGTGAAGGGCGCCAGTAACCTGGAATTCAAGAAGGTCAAAGGGGCTAAAGGCAGTGTAAATATTTTGGGAGCGAGCCGTATAAAGGGCGAGTTCGAGCTTTCGGGAGATGTGCGCTTGGATGTACTGGGAGCAAGCCGCGTGGAGCTTTCAGGCAGCGCTTACGACGCTGTTATCGACATCAAGGGCGCCAGCCAGGGCAAGCTGGAACGCTTTACCGTGCATAACGCGAAATTAAAGGTGGCCGGAGCGTCGAGCGCCGTGGTCAAGGCGGACGGCAGGCTGGATATCGATGCCATGGGCGCATCCAACGTTAGCTGGGTGGGCAACCCCACCATGGGCGACGTGCGCAGCGGCGGCGCTTCAACATTACATAAGGCTTGATAACACTCTCATTCTGAGCGCAGCGAAGAATCTGGCAGGGTGTTGCACTCTCGATGCGATATTAAGGATATTCTGATTGAGAGGTGAAGGCCATGAAACGAATTATGACTCTTTTAGCAACCATTTCAATTTTATTGTTGTTGCTGCTTCCGTCAGCCTGCGCCAGATCGGACGGCAGCTTCGGAATCTATCTAGCCGATAGCGGCGAACAGGTGATTTCGCTTGAGCATATCAAGGCTTACCACAGCCTGGATTATTCTCTCGAACTCACACCTAAGGGCATCGAAAAATGGAACTCTTTTCAAACCTCCACGACTATCCCAAAGCTGGCGCAGAGCCTCTATCAGCGCGATTTTATCCTTAAAATTAACGGAACCGAGGTCTGCCGTGGAAAGTTCTATTCACTGGTGTCCTCATCCACGTACGATGGAATAGTCATTATGGACAGCATCATGAAACTGGATAGCACTCATACCGCTATTAAGCTCGATTTTGGCTATCCTCCCGGTTTCTCTCTTTCTACTACGCCGTCAGACGAAGGGCGCATTACTTCAGAGCTGGAGCAATATTTCAGCGGGAAGCATTTGCTGGTGGCGGATAAGGGGTGGTGGTTTCCGTCCTAATCTAACGTTATCTAAGGCACTGAGACCAGTCGAATTGCATTATGCTTCCCGATGTTGTATAATAACAGCAAGTTTAAGTTTAGGTTATACAGTCTTCGGGAATTCCCCGGTTTTTCCCCTCATAATTGGACGACCCAAACTCTAACTGGTTTTAAAAGAGAGGAGGTCATCCAAATGAGTTTTCAGGACAAATCACTTCAGTGTTCCGATTGCGGAGCCACGTTCACTTTCAGCACTCAGGACCAGGAATTTTTCCAGTCCAAAGGCTACACCAATGAGCCCAAGCGCTGCAACACGTGTCGCGATGCCAGGAAAGCAGAACGCGGGACCAGCAACAGCGGCGGGTATAGCGGCAACAGCTACAGCAGCGGCAATAGCGGAAGCTACGCCCCCCGTCAAATGTTCCCGGCTACTTGCTCAGACTGCGGCAAAGCCACCCAGGTTCCCTTCGAACCTCGCAATGGCAAACCGGTCTATTGCAGCGACTGCTATCGCAAAGTAAAGCGCTAAACCAGGACTTCGGATCTGGTGAAAACTCAGGGGGCTGGATTTATCCAGCCCCCTGTTGTCTTCTACGGAGTGAGCCGGTAACACACGGACAGCCGGTGTCAGGAGGCATACGATGTCAGTTCAGCGAATGGCGGGCTATTCACCGAGGTCGGCCACTTCATATCTCTATATCGGCAACCTGACCTTGGCCGTTACTGAAGATGAATTGCGCTTAGCCTTCGGAGTCTTCGGGCAGGTGGTATCCGTAAGCGTGATGAGCGACGCTTATATTGGCAGCCAGCAGCCCAGGGCTTACGCTTATGTTGAGATGGCGTTGAAGTCCCAGGGCGAAGCCGCTGTTCACGGACTCGACGGCAAAATGCTTGGCAACAGGTCCGTCAGCGTTGTCGAAGCTCTACCCATCTCACACAATAAGGATGAAGCCTGCCACCACAGCAAGTACCGCAGAAGGTAGGTTTTTAAAATTACCCCTGCTCACAGACGATAATAATTAAAGCGACTTGGTCTAAATTTACTGTGACGATTATAAAAAACGAGTGGAAACACCCCTCGTTTTTGTTTGGTTCTCGAATGGTCCCCGAGGTGCCAACCTCGACTTTTGACTCTACGACCCTGCCACCCACTCGTTAAAAGCTGTTTTGGGGCTGCTGTCCTGACGCATCAGCCCCATGCTGTTGAATGGCTCGGTGGTGTTCTGGTCGTAAAGGAAGCTCCACAACTCCAGCAATGGGTTCAGGTCTTGAGTCAAAGAGAAGAACGAACGCACGAAGGCCGACTGCTCATCCTCGCTGCCTTCCCACCCGAGGGGACTGGCCGCGCTGTGCCAGCCGATTTCGGTAAAGGCTATGGGTTTGGCAGTGTGCTTGGCGATTTCCGTGTAGTAGTCCGCCGGTATTGCCGCAGGGTCTTTGTATATAAGACCGGGGTAGGTGGTGAATGCCGCCAGGTCGGAGTTGGTGAATCTATCCAGTAGAGCCCACTCGTTTTTAGCCGCGTCATTCGTGCCTCCGAACAAACCTCCGCGGAGTCCTTTCATTTTCTCAAGTTGAAAGATGGTAAAAACTTTGGTTGTTGGAGATATGCCTTTTAATGACTGGTAAACCTCGTTATAGAACTGCACGAAGGCTTCGAAGTCCGAGGAGGATTTTTCATAAAGTAGGTTAACCTCGACGCCGATGCCGAGATATGCCGGCCTGTATTTTTGCACGAAAGCAGAGGCAGCTGTCTTGTACCGCTTCATGGTGGCTTCATCCAGCGGCCTTAAAAGGGCGCCTGTGGATGGCTCGAAAAACTGAAACGCGAACACTGGAGTGCAGCCGCGTGTCGATGCTGTCTGCACCAGCACGGAAGGCGCTCCTGAGCCGATCTCTAGTTCCAACCAGTCTCCAGCCCACATCACGACGCCGCCGGCCTGGCCGGCCAGACTGAAGAATTGATTAAAATCCCCGGCAGCGAAGCTTTTGGGCGTAAAGCCGACACCTTTACGGAGCACTTTCGATGCCGTTGTAGAGGGAGGGGAGCTAGTTGTCTGTCTGGCTGAGCATCCGGTAATCATGAGCAACAGGCTCGCCACAACCAATAGGCTGGCGGCTTTTCCTGCGGGGTGAGTCAGTGGGTTCATACTGTTTATCGGTTATTCCAAGGCACACAAAAAATCATCCGTGCTTATTCTAAGTTGTTTGAGGATATCAGAAAGCAGGTAAGGGCTTATGGTTTTGGATGGATGAACCGGTATGGGTGCTCTACGGCAATCCGGATGATGAAATAATGCGTGACTGCCTTTTTGTCTGACCTTTTCGAATCCGAGTGCATGAAGCGCCCTTATCACTTCGTTTACTTTTAAGGGTGTTAGCTTTTTCATACCGCCAGGGTGACACGATTCATCCCGACTTCATCGGGAATTTCTTCTCCCAGTTCTTTGCGGTATTCAATGCAGAGTTCGAGCGCTTCTTTAATATTGGCCAGGCATTCCTCGTATGACTCACCCTGCGCATGAGCTTCAGGGACGAGCGGGCAGCTTGCGATATAAAAGCTATCGGGGGCTTTTCGTATTACGATTGTATATTGCATAACAATCCTATCGCTGTAATTATAACATAACGGAGCGAGGAGAATGCCCTCGCTCCTTATAAAACGGTAGTTTTATTCCAGATAATCCTTGAGCTTCCTGCTGCGGGTGGGATGTCTCAGCTTCCTGAGCGCCTTGGCCTCTATCTGGCGGATGCGCTCGCGGGTAACGTTGAACTCCTTGCCCACCTCTTCCAGCGTGCGGCTGCGCCCATCCTCGAGACCGAAACGCAGCTGGAGCACTCTCCTCTCGCGCGGGGTCAGGCTGGACAGCACCCCGTCAATCTGCTCTTTGAGGAGCTGTCTGGATGCGGCGTCGGGCGGCGCCATGGCATTCTGGTCCTCGATGAAGTCGCCCAGGTGGCTGTCTTCTTCTTCGCCGATGGGCGATTCCAGCGAGATGGGCAGTTGCGATACCTTGATAATTTCGCGCACGCGGTCGGGCGACATTTCCATCAGGTCGCCGATTTCCTTGGGGGTGGGCTCGCGCCCGTGTTCCTGCGAAAGCTGGCGGCTCACGGAGAGCAGCTTGTTGATGGTCTCAACCATGTGCACCGGTATGCGTATGGTGCGCGCCTGGTCGGCGATGGCGCGCGTAATGGCCTGGCGTATCCACCAGGTGGCGTAGGTCGAAAACTTAAAGCCGCGGTGGTAGTCGAACTTTTCCACGGCGCGTATCAAGCCGATGTTGCCCTCCTGCAGCAGGTCGAGCAGCGGCATGCCGCGCCCGATGTGCTTCTTGGCCACGCTAACCACCAGGCGCAGGTTGGCTTCGATGAGGTGTTTTTGCGCCTTCTCGGCTTCGGCGTGCATTACTTCCAGGTAACGGGTGAACTTCTTCTCGTGCGCCTGTATGGCTTTTATAAATTTATGGTCATCGGCCAGTTTTTCCACCCCGTCGAGGACCACCTCGGCGTCTATCTGGTCTATGACCTCGCGCGGCAGCAGGCTGGAGTTAAGCGACAGGTTGATGAGTATCTGCTCGATTTCCGCCACGGGGCGGCTCAGCGCCTGCGCCAGCGCCATGGTCAGGTTCTGGTTGATCTCATTATCGATGGCCTGGCGTATCTGCGGGGCGAAGACGGCCTTCTTGAAACCGGTGGCATGTTTCAGTTTCAGCTCTTTCTGCAGCGCGTGCACCAATGGCGCCGCCTGGCCTATCTCCTTGAGCATGGCCTGCATTATTTCGGTGGTGGAGGGGTCGCGTCCCAGCTTCTTGCGCAAGAACGCGCGTATCTCGTCGACGCGCTTGCCCTTCTCCATCTTCTGAGCCAGGTTTTTTTCGTCGTCGGCGGTCAGGAGCGGCACGCGGCCTATCTCGTGCAGGTACATGCGCACCGGGTCGTCCACCACGCCCGGCTCTTCGAACGCCTCGACGGGGATGGTAAGGTCCGGCGGAGGTACCTCCACCTCTTCGAGTGCCTCCTTGGTGGGGAGCTCTTCCTCGTCTATTTCTTCCTTGAGGGTTTCCTCTTCAACCTCATCTTCGGCCTCTTCACCCGCCTCCTTGGCCGCCTCTTTGATTTCGGCTACTTCCACTTCGACGGGTTTATCCATTTTTTTCTTGGGGCTCACTTCTGTCTCCTCTTTTCCTCACCCAGGTGTTCTTTCTTAACAAATAGCTCTCTCAGCTGGTTGCCCTCATCCACCGCCAGTGTGTCGGCGCGGTTTTGCGCCTGCCGCTTGAGGTGCTCCTCGCGCAGCCGGAGCACGGCGTCAGCCAGCTTGGCCTCCATTTTATTGGTCAGTAGTATGCGCCCCACCAGCCGGTCGTAGTGCTCCCAGAGCGCGCTGTCCAGAGACGCCCTCACCTGCGAAATGTCGTCGCAACCCAGTATAGCATTATATACCTCACGGTTCTCCGAACTGTCAAAAAATTCGGGAAGCAGGTCACCGTATTGCTCCCGCAGTTCCGGGTGTTTCAAGATGACCGTGAGGCAGTATTCCTCCACCGGACTGGAGACGGACGACTTCCCCGCCTCCTGTGTAGAGGTTTTAGCGCGCTGCGCGCCTTTATTCTTCAGCAGCAGGAGTTCGAGCTTTTTGGGACTCTGCCCCACCAGCCCCGCCAGTTTGTCTATGTAATAGGTCTGGCGCACGACGTCCTTTATCTGGCCGACTATGGGCATAAGCTTTTCTACTGCATCCGTCTTTCCCTTTGCCGTTTTGAGGTCGAGGCCGGCTGTGGCTCTTTCGAAGGTATAATCGAGAATGGGGATAGCTCCGGCAATCAGGCTCTGCCATTCTGCGGCATTCTCCTTGACGATCTCGTCAGGGTCCTTTCCCTCCGGCAGTATGGCTACCTGTATCTCAGCTCCCAGACTGTTTTCCAGCCCTACCGAGCGTAGCGTGGCTGCCTCGCCGGTGCTATCGGGGTCGAGCGCCAGCACCAGGTTTTTGGTCATCTTTTTGAGTATGGCTGTGTGGTTTTCGCCGATAGCTGTTCCCATTGACGCTATAACGTTCTTGAAGCCGTACTGGTGCGGCAGGATGACGTCCATGTAGCCCTCGACGATTACCGCCTGCTCTTCTTTCCTCATGGCGTCTCTGGCCGGATGCAGCCCGTACAGGTTGGAGCTCTTGTCGAAAAGCGGCGTCTGCGGAGAATTGAGGTACTTGGGCTGCTGGTCCTCGGCTAACGCCCGCCCGCCGAAACCGATGACGCGCCCGCGTATGTCGGTGATAGGGAACATAAGCCGGTGGCGGAAGCGGTCGTGCTGCATTTTATTATCGCCTTCGACTACCAGACCGGCCTCCAGCAGTTCGGCGATGGTGAAGCCCCTCTCCAGCAGGTATCTTTGCAGGTTGTCCCAGGCATTGGGGCTATAGCCCAGCTTGAAGTCCTCCACCGACTGGGCGTTGAGCCCGCGCTGCGCCAGGTAATCCCTCACCTTTTGCGCCTCGGGCGAACTGAGTAGAAGTTGATGGTAATATTCAGCGGCGGCCTGGTTGGCTTGGTAAAGGCGGTCGTGCTTTTCGCGCGTCTTCTCGGCGGCGGCATACTGAGGTATGACCACGCCGCTCTTTTCGGCCAGCAGGCGCAGCGCATCTCCGAACGTAACGCCGTCCTTTTTCATTATAAAAGAGAATACATCTCCGCCGGTGCCGCAGGCGCCGAAGCAGTGCCAGCTCTGCTGGTCGGGATAGACGAAGAATGAGCCGTGCTTTTCGCTGTGGAAAGGGCACAGGCCGCGGAAGGTCTTGCCGCTCTTGGTAAGGGCGGTGTACTGCCCGATGACCTCCACGATGTCGGTCTTCTGTTTTACTTCTTCAACTACGCTCATAATTCTCGGATACTACTGATTTTATCTGGTATTAATTATAACCTAGATTGCGGTAAAATCATCTCGCCCTTTCAGGGAGAGACGGGAGTGAGGGTAAAGCGTTCTCCAATTTCCATGAGTACGCCATCAAGGTTGCTCAATACATCATTATTCCAGAATCCCAGAACTATGTATCCACGTTTTTGCAACCAGGCGGTCCTGAATTCATCTTCGTTAGCGGCTGAATCCTCATTATGATGCCCTCCGTCTAGCTCAATTATGAGCGCCGCTTCCAGACAGCAAAAATCGACAATATAATCGCCGATAGGATGCTGCCGGCGGAATCTGCCACCTTGACACCTCAAGGCTCTCAGCTTATTCCACAGCATTTTTTCAGCATCGGTTTGATTACGTCTAAGTTCCCGTGCCAAGCCAATTTGACGGACATCCACCATTTATAAGATACCCCTCACCTTAGTCCTCTCCCTCAAGGGGCGAGGAGAGTTAGATGCCCAGTTCGCAGGCCAGGTTCAGCGCATACTGGTCGGTCATGCCGGCGATGTAGTCCACCACGCGCCTCTCTGTTTCATCGCTGTAGCCCATGTACTCGGGCGGCAGCTTTTCCTCATGCTTTATCAAATAGGCGTAGAGGCTCTGTAAGACCTCGCGGGCATGCCGGGCATCCTCGTTTTCCGACACCACATTATATACTCGCTCGAACATGAAGTTACGCAGCTCGTCCGTTGCCCGCCCCACCTCCTCGCTCATCTTTATTACCGGAGGCGCCTGAGTCTCCACGTTGCCGGAAACCGACCAGGAGTTCTCCACGATGTCCGTCACCATGGTGTTCACCCTTTTGGAATGGGCATGCCCCAGGATATCAGAGGCTTTTTGGGGCAGGTCACCCTCGGTCAGAATGCCTGCGCGCACAGCGTCGCCGATGTCGTGGTTGATGTACGCTATGGCATCGGATACTTTAACCACCTCAGCCTCGTAGGAATTGCTGTGTCCCCAGTCGTGCCCGAACATGCTCTTTTCGCCCTTGGAGTGATTGAGGATGCCGTCGCGCACCTCCCAGGTGAGGTTGAGACCTGCGCCGTTCTTTTCCAGCAGCTCCACTACACGCAGGCTCTGCTCGTTGTGGCGGAATCCGCCGTGATAGAGTTCATTCAAGACGTCCTCACCGATGTGGCCGAACGGGGTGTGACCCAGGTCGTGCCCCAGGCTGATAGCCTCGGCCAGGTCTTCGTTGAGGTTAAGGGCGCGCGCGATGGTGCGCGCTATCTGCGAAACCTCCAGCGTGTGGGTGAGGCGCGTGACATAATGGTCGCCTAAAGGTGCGATGAAGACCTGCGTCTTGTGTTTCAGCCGCCTGAAGGCGTTGGTGTGCAGGATGCGGTCGCGGTCGCGCTGGAAGGCCGTCCGTATATCGCACGGCTCCTCCTCCCGCTCTCGTTCGCGCGAAAGGCGGCTTCTCACGGCGTAGGGCGACAGAGCGTCTTCCCTGCCTTCGCTGCGCTGCCGGACATTCAGCCGGTGGATCATTTAACCTGGAGCTTGGCCTCGGCGCGGGCGATGATGGCGCGCGTGGTGCCTATCATATCGGGGCTGACGGAAACGGATGTAATGCCCCAGGCCACCAGCTTTTCGGTCAGCTCGGGATAGACCGAAGGCGCCTGCCCGCAGATGGAGGAGGTTACGCCCATACTCTTGGAAACCGTTATGGCGCGCTCTAGGGCCACCATCACGGCGTCATTGCGTTCGTCGAAAGTTTCGGCCAGCTTGGAGCTGTCGCGGTCGATGCCCAGCGTTAGCTGGGTCAGGTCGTTCGAACCGATGGAGATGCCGTCGATGCCTACCGCCAGGAACTTCTCCATGATAAAAATGTTTGCCGGTATCTCGGTCATCATCCACAGCTTGAAGTCCTCGGAGCGCTTGAGGCCGAACTCTTCCATGAGAGCCTTGGTCTGCGCCAGCTCGTTCACCGTGCGCACGAACGGAATCATCACCCACAGGTTCTTGTAATCCTTGCGCACGCGTTTGATGGCCTCGATTTCCATCCTGAAGCTCTCTTTATCGGTGATGTAGCGCGAGGCGCCGCGGTAACCCAGCATGGGGTTCTCCTCGACTTCCTCGAACTCGGCACCGCCCACCAGCTCTTTGTACTCGTTGGTCTTGAAGTCGGTGGTGCGGTAGACCACCGGGCGGGGGGAAAAGGCTTTGGCGAAGGGCAGGATGCCCTGGTACATCTTCTGGATATACTCTTCCTGCCTGCCGTTCTTTATCATATACAGGGGATGCACGCCTATCTGGCTGACGATGAACTCGGCGCGCAGCAGGCCCACGCCGTCCACGTTGCGCGCAGCCACCTTGTCGGCCAGCTCAGGCTGGGCCAGGTTGACATAAACGCGGGTGCGCGTCTTGATGATCTCTTTCATCATGGAAGTGAACGAAGGGCCCTGGGCGGTGCGCGATACCTTGCCGGCATACACCTTGCCGTGCGAGCCGTCAACAGTAATTTCCTGTCCGTTGTGCAGCAGCTTGGTGGCTTCGCCGGTACCCACCACGCAGGGGGTGCCCAGCTCGCGGCTGACGATGGCGGCATGGGAGGTGCGGCCGCCCCTGTCGGTGACGATAGCCACGGCTCGTTTCATAGCGGGCACGAAATCGGGCGTGGTCATCTCGGCCACCAGGATGTCGCCGTCCTTCACCTGGTCTATATTGGAGGGGTCGAGCAGGATTTTAACCGGGCCGGTAGCTAGCCCCGGGCTGGCGGCATCCCCGGCCAGCAGCACGGGGGCGTCTAACTCGGGCTCGACCTCAAAAGCGTCTTTTAAAGTGGTGACAGGGCGGGTCTGCACTATATATATCTTGCCGCCCTCCGCCGCCCACTCGATGTCCTGCGGGCTCTGGTAATGATTTTCAAGGGCTTTGGCCAGTTCGGCCAGCTTGAGTACATCCGCGTCGCTTATCTTCTGTTTTTCACGGGCGCCGGAAACGGGCACCCATATATTGGCATGCTCAGCATTGCTCGCCGGATTGCACACCAGTTTCTTGTCCTGTGTGCTTATCTTGCGCGAAGTGATGCTGTTACTCTTCTTATCTATAATAAAAAGGTCCGGGGTGACTTCCCCGGACACTATGCCTTCGCCCAGACCATAAATAGCTTCGATAACTATCTTGTTGGTGTCGCTGGTGAGGGGCTCGACGGTGAACATGACGCCGGAGGCCTCGGAGGCCACCATGCGCTGTACTGGAACGGCGATGCCCACCTTGAGATGGTCGTATTTCTGCTGGTCGCGGTAGTAGATGGCGCGGGACTCGAAGAGCGAGGCCCAGCACATCTGCACGGCCTTGACCACACTGGCTTTGCCTTCAATGTTAAGGAAGGTGCTCTGCTGGCCGGCGAAAGAGGCTTCCGGCAGGTCTTCGGCGGTGGCGGAGGAGCGCACGGCCACCAGCCCATCGCCCATTTTGACATAGGCCTCTTCTATGGCTTTAGCGGTCTCCGGGGGCATGGGAGCACTCAGGATGAGCTGTTTGATCTGGGCGGAGGCCTGCTGCAGGCGCTTGCTGTCGTTGGTGTCCAGACCTTTAAGCGCGGCGGTGATTTTTGAAGCCAGGCCGGCGTTCTGGATAAAATCGTAATAAGCGTCTGCGGTCACTATGAAACCGGGAGGCACGGGGATTTTAGCTCTGGTCATCTCGCCCAGGTTGGCGCCCTTGCCGCCCACCAGCGGGATGTCCTTGCGGCCTACGTCTTCAAACCAAACAATCGCCTTGTGGCCCTTTTGCATGAGTTTTTCTCCTCCTGAGGTTGATAGAAGTGCAACCATTATAACAGAACTATTAAAAAAAGCGCTAGTGGGCGCATTGCTTCATAATAGAAGTTACTGAAAGGGAGATAGTTGCGTCAAAATTGGTGTTACCAAAGGAGGGCAAGGTGACACGACGCAGCATGTTGGAAT
>QZJY01000017.1 GCA_003597995.1 Dehalococcoidia bacterium | reverse complement strand
GCGTAAACCAGGTCTATTTCTCCATACTGCGGGTGCAGAAGAGGCTGCGGACTCTCAACGTAATGAACGGGGTCATCGCCGTGGTGACGCTCGGGGTGGCCTATCCGCTGCTGCCGCACACAGGTACGCTGGGGGCAGGAATAGGCTGGCTGGCGAGCCAGACGCTGGTGGCGCTGTGGGTAGTGTTCGGGGGAAGGGGAAGTATCGCAGGGCAGACGCTGCTATCGTCGTCGCGGCGGCGAAAGGAAGCCCCGTGAGCGCTACTCGTCTCCGGGGATTCGTTTTCGTTTTGCGGAGAAATCTTTTTTCGGGAAACGACTGCTACCAGTTTAGCCATGATTCAGGCACGGGAGCCGTTCCGTTGAAACGACGATTGGTTTCGCATCCAGCCACGAATGGTTTTTCAAACGCCACTCAGGAAGTCGTCGGGGTCGGTGTTTCGTTTTCAGCGCCCACGCACTCAATTCCAGGCCAAATGCGGCGTCCGGGGCATTCGTTCCCGTCCTTTTACGCACGGCGCGGAATGAATGAGGATCGAATCGGCGCGAGTTACCTGGCATGAGCGGAAACACGGGAGCATAATAGCACGGGGGTTGGGGGTAGTCGAGAAGTCTTTGTCGTGTTTTGCGGGGTTTATGGAAGCTACCTGGCCAGCCATTCTTCTCTGGTTATACCTGTCTGTTTTATAATTCTCGATAGTAGATCTACAGAGATGGGTTCACGATGATGGGTAGGGATAGTTTAAACGAGGTTATCCTTAATCATATACGGATGCTTTCCGCCCTCGAAAGGGCCGTCAAAGCCGAATGCATGCAGTTTCTTTACCAACACGGCCCAGGATAGCGGTACCAGTTTAACCACCTACGGCTAACCTTTTAAGTTCCTTGACACGATATTTACCCAAAGGCGGGATGGGCAACCCGCGGTGCAGCCTGACGACAAGCCAGCCGTCAATAACCTCGATTAAATTGTGCCGGCATTCTTCCAGGGTTTTGCCTGTTGCCCAGACACCTTCAAGCTCAGGAACTTCGCCGTAATACGGTTCCTCGTCTTTTATAATTTCAAATTTTGCCCGGCTCACAGCTGCTTGAATGTATTCTGTAATCACTGCCTTTTTCTCCCGGGGTTTTACTCCTGATTCGTATCATCCCTGAATGTAAATTGTAGCACTTATAATAGTGAGCGTCATCCCGTGGTAGAATAATGCGATGGCGGATAACCATGCGATGCCAAAAAAGGACAGGGGGCCGGGTCGAGACATTGGCTTTGTAGCGCGGAGCGGCCTGTGCGCCGGCTGCGGCACATGCGCGGCTCTTTGCCCGCAATCAGCTATCAGCGATCAGCTGTCAGCAATCAGCATGGAGATTGACCGCCAGCGCGGGATTTATCTTCCTCGTATAAACGAAACGACCTGCGACGCCTGCGGCATCTGCGTGCGCGTCTGCCCGGGACACGCGGTGGATTTCTCCGCTCTGAACGAGGCTGCTTTCGGCCGCCAGCCGCAGGATACGCTCCTCGGCAACTATCTTGGCTGCTATACTGGCCATGCTGCCGACGCGGATATCCGGTACAATTCCTCCTCCGGCGGGATGGCGAGCGCGCTGCTTATTTACGCTCTCGAAAAGGGTATCATCGAAGGGGCGCTGGTGACGCGCATGAATCCCGAAAAGCCGCTCGAACCCCAGCCCTTTATCGCGCGCACCAGGGAGGAGATACTCTCGGCCACGGGGTCGAAATACTGCCCCGTTCCGTCCAACATCGCCCTCGCTGAGATACTCAAGACGAAAAAGGGCGAGAAGTTCGCGGTGGTGGGGCTGCCCTGCCACATGCATGGGCTGAGAAAAGCCGAGCTGGCCAGCAAGAAGCTGAGGGAGCGGGTGGCACTGCGGGTGGGGATATTCTGTTCCAATACCAATACCTTCCCAATGACCGAATATATTTTAGGGAAGCACGGCATCAAACCGAAACAGGTTACAAAGCTCGATTACCGCGGCAGCGGCTGGCCGGGGAAAATGAGCATCCAGGTTGAGAATAAAGCGCTGAAGCAGATAGATTACGAGGATTATATTAAATATCACCAATTCGGCTTTTTCACAACCCGCCGCTGCACACTCTGCTGCGACATGACGGCGGAGCTGGCCGACATATCACTGGGGGACGCGTGGTTTCTAAAAGACCGAAAAGATGACCCGGGAACATCGGCGGTAATCGTCAGAAGCGCGGCCGGTCGAAACCTGCTGGATAAAGCCCTTATCGGCAAGGCTATTTCAATCCAGAGCGTGCCTTATCCACTTGCGCTAAACCCGGGCGATAAACGGGCCAACCTGGCGGCAAAAGTCAGCCTGAACAGACTGGCGGGGAAGGCAACACCTGAATATGGGGAAAAGATGCAGCAGCCACGGCTTGTAGCTTATCCGTATTATTTGATTGTGTATTTTAATTTATGGGTTTCTTCTAAAAAGCTGCCGAGGGGATTGGTGGGCGTTTTACTACAGGTTGAACGAACTGTCGGGCATTTATTAAGACAAGCACTTAAGACGTAATCAATTCCGAGGCTAATTTAGCGTTATTCAAAGCTTGTTCTTTTGCATTTGGAATTGTTTTGTTTAGCGTCTCTTTCACGCGGGTTCTTTGCTGCCATAAATTCTGTGCCTGTGCAATCATCGTTTCAGCGGAAAAACTTTCGCATACCCATTCTTCCATACCCAAAGTACGCATAACCCCTTTAAATTTGGGGTGTGCCCCAATTACGAGGGTAGGGATGCATTGCGAGGTGGCGGCGATGGCAACGTGCATTTTGGCTGAGATTACCATGTCGCATTGACCTACTATTCCTTTAATATCTTCGGCTGTGTAACGAGCGGAAAAAGGTATAATCCTAGCCTTGTTGGAGACTATTTCATGAACTTCATTTACTGTATTTCTCGCATCACGTTGGCCTTCCGCAATTCCTTCCGGCATAATCACGTGTGGCAGAAGTAATACTGTTGCATCTAATTCTGTGGACAAGAAATCAGCTAATTTAGCCGTAGCCGAGATTGCATTATCACGGGTTGATGAACGCAAATTTCCGTAATATTTGGTGTTACCAACCATTTTTAAGATGGCAAGGAATAATCTTTCCGGGAAAAGGTAACGTAAAAATTGATAGACCGACCATACAAAACGTTTGTGTCCTTTCCAGCTTTGGGTTCTCAGAAGAAGCCCTTCGAGAACTGCGATACCGATTATTGGTTTGCTAGTATTAATGTTAGCCCTTGAGAAAAACTCTTTTATGCGTTCATTCTCAGCAGGTTCTAAATGGAACGCAGGGTCGGCAGTCACATGAATAGGTGGTTTTTTTACTCCGATTTTTTCTAACCAGCTACGGCTTATATCTTCTCTTATTGTAATTAAGGTGGCTTGGTTTAAACCTATACGCGCAATCCAAGAGGCGAATCTACCATTATAGGGGCCGATTGATTGGGCGTAAATAACCACGGGTTTGTTAAATGTCCGTCCCAAAAGTATATCCCTGGTATGATCCAACACTGGGATAATACCGAAATTGTCATTTAAGTGGTCCATGCTTAAATCAACAATTAAATCCGCCTCATAATACTCCTTCAACAGCCCCCTTTTAACGAGAGAATCAATATTGAGACGTAATAATTTGCGAATTGACGCCCACATTTTAGCATTCAAAAAGGCGGTTCCTGCTCTGATAGACTCTCCTATCGAAAAACTTCTGGAGAAGAATATTTTCGCAGGAACCACCCGAATGTTATTTCTCGAAGCAAAGTCAGGTGATAACTGAATGAGACTGGTAATTTCGGCTTCAGGTATAAAATACCTCAGTGCTTGCGCGGCACATTGTATGACTGCGGCAGACCCTAAGTTGGAGTCACAGTAAGCTACATGGTGGTCTGACGTGTCCTGAAATAAGATTTTTATTTTACCCTTCACCAATCCGTTTGTTTAGCCTCGTTTCAGTTACTTGTTCGGTTTATGACGAACTTCTAAGGATAGTCTTGATTGTATTGTAGAAACCGCCTAAGTCTCCTACGTTATTAACTCTCATGCTCACCCCACAATCATGGGAAAGAATCGTGGGCGGGCTTAGAACAGAATAAACTCCAAACGATGTGTTGTAACACGATGGCCGGCAACCATCCCCCTGTCCGATGCGCAAATCTCCCGTGCCGGTGCCGATGCGGTTGGTCTCTATCATCCACTGCGCGAAGCCTTTATGCAGCAATTGCAGACAGAAGGGGAAGCTGAAGCCCGTGTCGGTGGAACCCACCGCCTGCCATACCTGGCACAGGCTGACTACCGCCTGCCCCGCATCTACCCACAGATATACCCCGAAGCTGTTGGCGGTGCCGATGTTGAACTGCCCCTCTGTGAGGTCCTGCACCACGGGCTTGTCGCCCGTGCCGGTCAGGTCGAAGGTCTTGCGCTCCACGCCATTGACATAAAGTGAACCGTAAAAATGCCCGGCGGGGATGGAATCAACCGTTATTTGCAGTCTGACGCCGGCGCGTTTCACCAGCCAGCGGGCGTCTGACGGCGCGGGGATGGTCAGGCTGGCGCTGTAGTCCGCCGCGCCCGGTTTGGCCGTGGCGGTGACGGTCTTGGTCGCGGCTTCCAGGTCGCCGGAGTTCTGAATATCGGGCGTGTAGGCCAGCACTTCTACCCTTTCCTGCGTGTCCGAATGATATCTGTCAGCCATTTTACGCCCCCTGCCCTTCGTAGTCCAGCGTGTAGGCCGCATGCCCCGTGCCGTCCTTTACCAGCAGAGACAGGCTGTGCCACTGGCGGTCGTAGTGAAACTCGGCCACCTCGCCGGCAAGCAGCGCCGTCTCGGCCACCAGCTCGCGCGCGATGCCGCCCTCCGAGGCATAGCCCAGCAATTTGTACTTGAGCGAGGCTGCGCCGTCGGTGTTTTTGAGCAGGATGGTCTTGGCGCCCAGGTCGTGCGTTTTCCAGTCCAGCGCGGAGGCGTAAGCCGCAGTACTCACGCCGTTTTGCGTCCCCCTGTCTATTTTCCACATGTCTTTTTTCGCCCTCCTTTAGAACAAAAGTTCTATAGAGTATAGGAGACGGAGGAGGCATCTGGCAATAGGTGTTTGTCATGGGGCGGCCTTATAGAATCCCATCCCCACATTCGGCTTTGCTCAGGGCAAGCTCTTTTTAAGGGGATTCAGCTTCCGCGCAAAGATATATTGGATTCGCTGGATTCCGGCTTTCGCCGGAATGACAAGGGAGATTCGTGCCAGATTCTTCGCTGTGCTCAGAATGAGAGAAAAGGGTTGCCATAGGAGCTGCGAGGCTTCGCAAGGACATGGGGAAAATCCCTCTTTCATCTCCCTTTCGCCAAAGGGAGAGTCACCCCTCCAAATGATTTTCGCCTGAGGCGGATTAAGAGGTGTCTGCATCCTTCGCTCCGCTCGAGGACAGGCTCCCTCTTAACGCCCCGTTTTTTTGAAAGGTTAACCAAAACCGAACGATACCGGATTATGATTGACAGATAGTACCTTATATGGTACCATTACAGCATAAGAAATTGATATGAGCAAGATAGATAAACTCGAAGCTAAAATCAGAAACAATCCCAAGAATACCTCATTAGATGACTTCGAGGCTCTGGTCAACAAGTACGGACGGATTGAGATGGGCGGCAAGCACGCCAAAGCCAGGCTCGGCAATGCTACCTTGACCTACAAAAGAGTTAACCCCATCCCATCCGAATACGTGACAGACTTGCTCGCTATCATAGACAGCCTATAATTTGGAGGTGGAATATGGTAAATAAAAATCTGGAATATTATATGAGTCTGCCCTACACTGTTACGGTTAAACGTGGCGAAGACGCCGGGAAGGCGTACTGGATTGCCAGGGTGCTGGAGCTCCCTCATTGTATGACGCACGGTGATACTCCTGAGGAAGCTATTCGGGACAGCGAGGATGCCAAACGCGAGTGGCTAAAGTCCAATCTTGAGGATAAACTGCCTATCCCTGAACCGGCCAAATTCAGCGGGCAATATCATCTCAGAATGCCGCCATCGTTACACGAAGCCCTCGCGTTAAAATCCGAGAGCGAAGAAGTCAGCTTGAATCAGTTCATGGTTGCCGCGCTGGCTAGATCAGTTGGATACGGGGCACCTAAAAAAGCCGGGGCTAATCCCAAATAAAGAGGACTGGAATAGAGAAGGGCTGGAAAGTCCTCGCAGACTTTCCAGCCCTTCTGTTATGACTCTGTTTATCAGCGCTCCCAATAGGTTTTGACTGATGCTAAAGCGGTTTTGTTAGGGGGAATATAGGGCGGGGTTAAGACATCTGGCAAGAGGTGTTTGTCATGCTGCCGGTTTGCGGCATTCGATGAAGAGATGGGTGGCGAGCGCCTCCGGGAGGGTGAGGTTGAGAGGGGAGCTGAGGGGCAGGTTTTGGTTGAAGGCTGAGGCGGCTACTTCGGCAAAATAGGTTACGAACGGAATATGCAACCCAAAGCAGCGTTCAGAGACCACCTCAAACCCCGCGTCTGTCAATTCCCGGGAGAATGAGCGCATGTCGAATTGCCGGACATGCTGGGGGGTTTTGCCGCGCCGGCCTGTGCCGACGGGCATGGTGAAGAGGGCGCTCCCGCCCGGCTTCAATACGCGGAAACACTCTCTGGAGACGGCGTTGCCCTGTATGTGCTCAAGTACGTCGGTGCAGACGACATAATCGAAGGAATCGGACGGGTGCGGCAGGTCTCTCACGTCGCCGGAGGAGACGGCGGCTTGGGGGACGCGAGTTTTGGCTTTCTTCACCTCATCCGCAGACATATCGATGCCGTGCAGTTCTCTTCCCGGCGCTACGAGCCTCTCCAGCAGCAATCCGTCCCCGCAGCCCACATCCAGAATTTTGCCCTGCCCTACTCTGCGGGCGACCGCGGCGTAGCAGTGCTCTATCCCGCTGCGGTTGCGGCTGAACGTCTCGCCGGAACAGGGCTGCCCGGCGTAATACTGAGCCGGGTCTTGCGTTATGGCCTTTCGCATGCAGTGTTCGCATAATCCCTGCAGGGCGTAGCCCCAGTAAAACAGCCTCTTGCCGCACTCCTTGCAGCGCAGAGAATAGGGAATGCGGCGTATTCTGGCATACGCCAGGAACGGCAGGAAAACAATGACTTCCTCGAAACGCCCCAGTTTTTCCCACATGGTTAAAATCCTCTAGCTCACAGGTTTGCGACACTCAAAGAAAAAGTTGGTCGCTAGAAATTCAGGAACAGAAATATTCAGGGGGTGTGAAAACGGCATTATACGCTGAATGGAAAATGATAAGGTAATCATCGCGCGTGTCAAAAACGGGATGTATAGCCCGAATTTGGTGCCCTCGATGATTTGGAATCCCGCGTTTTTCAAGAGCCCGTAAATAGTGTTGTAATCGAAAAGCCGCAAATGCTCCGGTAATCTGCCGAAGGGGCCGTTTCCGTTTGGAACGGTGATGAGGGCGGTCCCGCCGGGCTTAAGAACGCGGAAGCACTCTTTTATGGCGTCATCGCTCTCGATATGTTCAAGTACTTCAGTGCAGGTAACGCAGTCAAAAATATCGGATTCAAAGGGCATATCGGTCGCTTCGGCTACAAAAAAGCTGATATGCCTGTTTTTCTCTCCGGCTACCCCCTGGATGATGTCAATGCCGAAAAGCTCGCGCTGACGCGGGTCCAAACCGGACAGCAGCCCTCCGGAACCACAGCCTACGTCCAGTATCTTCCCATGACCTATCCTGCTTGCGACCCTGAGGTAGATGTGTCCTTCACCCGGGTTGATGCACGGATTTATGGCTCGTTTCACCCTGTCTTCGTGTAGCTTTGCGGCTTTATTCCTGGCCGCTTCTCTCAGGCATATTTCGCAAAGGCGGTCGCGGCAATTCTCGTAGTTGAATATACGTTTGCCGCATCTCGAACACCTCGTGGAATAGGGAATATGTTTTAGGCTGGCGTATACCCAAAATGGCAGGAAAAATAAGGTGCCTTCAATTCGATTCAGCCTGTACCACATCCAGCATCTACCTTTGACTGTATATAGCCAGTAGCTTTTCAGCAACCACTTTCCAGTCGAATTCCTGCACGGCCAGTTGTCTGCCGTTCCGCCCCATTTTGAGCCTCTCTGCCGGATGGTCCAGCAGGTATTTTATTTTTTGCGCCAGAGCTTCCTCGTCGGCCGGTTCCACCAGGAAGCCGTTCCAGCCGTCCTTTATCTGGTCCGGCACGCCGCCCACGCGGGTGCCGATGACGGGTTTGGCGCAAGACATGGCCTGCAGCGTCACCGCCGGAGAGGACTCCGCCAGCGAGGGCAGCACGAATATGTCGCAGGCGCAAAAAAGGCTTGTCAGGTCATCCTGCGGCACGGCTCCGGTGAGCTTCACATGCTCCTCGAGGCGCTTGTCCTGGATAAAGGCACTCAAATCCTCGATATAGCGGCTGTGCTCCAGGCTGTCCAGCCCGTGCTGCGCTATCGGCCCGACGAGCAGGAAAAGCGCATCCTTATATCCGGAACGGTTGACCACGATATCCGCCGCTTTGACCAGATAGAGAATGCCCTTGTACGGCACGATGCGCCCGGCAAACAGGATTACGCTTTTCCCGGCGAAACCGTATCTAGCCACGATTTTCTCGTCCGGCGTGGCGGAATGGTAAGCGGCGGTATCCACTCCCGACGGCACCACGCTGATTTTTTGCGCCGGGATTCGGGCGGTAGCCATCAGCTTGGCCTTTGAGCTTTCTGACTGAGCAATCACATGCCCTACGCGGCGCATGAGAAAACAGTCCATCCTGACAGCCAGCCTGTCGAGAGCGCCCGGTGAATCCATCATCCAGATGGGGGAATGGACGGTGTAAATCATCCTGTGGCGCAGGCTGCGGTTGAGGCAGACCAGCACCAGGCCGATAATGGTTACGTGCAGATGGATAATATCATAGCGCTTGCGCCTGACGTGCCGGCTGGCTTTTATGGCAAAGCTCACCAGCGGCAGTTTGCTACGGAAGTATTGCAGCAGGAATACGCCGCCCGCGGGATTTTTCCCTCTCGTTTGCAGGCGCAAAATCTTGATGCCCTGCACCGTCTCGACAGCCGGCTCGCTCGACTTTTCCTTTATATCAAGTATGGTCACAGCCCGGCCCAAGCGCGCCAGTTGCCGCGAAACCTCGAATATATAGCGCTCGATGCCCCCATAGCCGCTGGGGGGTATTTTGAGCGTGCCGGTGCCGACCTGCAATATTTCCATCTTACAGGCTCTTTTTCCTCGCGGTAACCATTTCGAAAAAACCTTTTACCATACCGGCGTTATCCGCTATGCCGAAAACCATGAAATAAGGCAGAAGGTTCCATTTACCCTTGATTATGCAGAAGGACAGCCAGTAACCCATGACCAGCGGCGCCCATAATCCGGCATTCCAGGGCCCGAGCTTTTTGATGAGGGGAGGTTTGGCCCGGCCGTACCAGAGGCGTTCCCTGAAAAGGCTTTTCATGCTGTCGGGATGCCAGTGATAAACGACAACCGGTGAAATGCCGGGCTTATAGCCCTGCTTCTTCAGTCTGGTAAGGAAATCCACATCATCACCGGCTACTTTGATGGAGGGGTCGAAGCCTATCTTGAGCGTGACATCCTTTCTGAGCAGCGCGGTGCTCAATCCTCCCGGATTTCGTTTCCGGATAAGTTGAACGTGTTGCTCTATGGCCCGGGCCCAATACGTAGAGTCATCGCGCGGCAGAACTGTTGCCTGGAGGTTGGCATACCCGCCCGCTTTGAATTCTTCCAGCATGGCAGCCAGGGCGCCGTCGGTCAGTATGATATCGGAATCTATGTAAGCCAGATATTCCTGTGCCGCCTGTTCTGCGCCGATCTGATGGGCGACGCTGACGCCTTTGCCCTCGTCGCAATAAATCCTCTCCGTGTAGGCACGGGAAATCTCAAGCGTACGGTCGGTGGACATACCGTCGATGATGATAATCTCGGCGGGATTGTTCCTGCGCACCGATTTAAGGCAGTCATCAAGCGTTTTTTCAGCGTTCTTTACAACGATTATGGCCGACAGGGGTAAGTAACCCATTTAATGTCTCCTCACTGTTGGTACTGGTGGAAATACAGATTGACGCTGGGGTTGGCGTATATCAGGCTGTAGGAAGCCGAGCCTTCCAATTCGTTTTGTGTCTGGGCAACGCTGAGGCTGTCATTCAAGGCAAACCGGTAGGCGGCACGGTCTGTTTGACCCACATGCACATATTGAACCGGGTTGTTTGACGGAGTCGGAAAGGCGAGCAGCCCATCTTTCCAGGAGGTCTCAGCCGGGTAAAATCTGGAGTAGGTAAAGTCCGGATAGTATATGCGCGTGCCTCCGAATACATCGCCCGGCGGCGCCGTTTCTACGGCGAAGTGCCAGTAGGCCCTCTCGGCGGGAGGTTCATAATCGACGGCGGCGAAACCGTAGTGGGATATGATATTGAACGGCAGCAGCGCCAGGAGCAGCGCGCACATGACCGCGGCGCTTGTCTTTCGTCTTAACATCTTGGCGGCGAAATAGGAAAGCGGCACAAGTGCAAAAAGTAAAGCACGCAGCCAGAATTCGCTGCCGTAAAGCATGCTGAAAAGCACCAAAGTGGCGGAAGCCATAAGCGATAAAAGCGGGAAATCACTTTTATCCTTGAATCTGCGTGAGAGCAGGAAACCAGCCAACCCCATGACGGCTATAACGGCGGTGAAGATGTAACGCACGTAGGAAACCCCCAGGAGGGAGGGACTGGCCGTACCCGCGCCGCTGAGCGCCGACAGGTGAAAGACGAGGTCCAGGCGGAAAGCGCGCTCGACGTAGCCGGGCAGAGAAAGCTGGAGTTGCGTTGCGGCCCCGTAGATAAGCCAGAAAGCCACCAGCACCCCGGCCAGTATGGTCAGGTTGAGGCCTTTGACCTGTCTGGTAACCCACAGCGTGGCGACGCTCAGGAAAGCCACTATCGATGTAAGCAGGTGCGTGATAGTCAGGCCTGCCAGGATCAGGATGACGCTGAACTGCTGGCCTACCGAATGGCCCTCGTTTTGCCAGAAAGCTGTGCGGGACAGCAGCGCCAGCAGCGTGATGAGAAACAGTATGCCTATGGCCTGCGGACAGAAATACAGCTGCGTCGTCCAGTTGGCCAGAAAGAAAAACCAGCAGGCGGCCCAGCGGTGGTTGGGGTTGTTTATCGAATTTTTAAAAAAGATGTAGAGAGGCAGCAGGATGAGAAACTGCGTGAAAATAGGGCTGTAGAGCGCCATGAAATCCACCGTGCTGGCGCCGGCGATCTTCAAAAGGGCGGATTCGAACAGGAAGGCGCCCGGCCAGTTCTGCATGTAGAATGCGGAGTAGACATCGAAATGCAGGCTGGCGTTAAAGTGGCCGGTTTGCGCGAGGATATCCGAATTCGGGAAATATATGGCGTATGTCCAGACGGTGGACGGTGGATTGGCTCCAATTAGTATCGGCGTTAACCACAACATGACGATGAAAAGGCAGACCTGCAGGCATAACAGCTTGCCGTGACCTTCCCTCGATAGCCACAGTATAAACGAGGCTATACTGAGCAGGCCGAGCGCCATAAAATAGGTAAAGGGATAACTGTCAATCAGCCCGAAGAAACCGATGGCGAGACTGGCCTGGGTAACGCTCCACGCCCAGAGGCCGACGGCTACTATTGTCAGAAGAATGGAAAAACGGCTGTTATTCAATGCTTGACCTCGCTGCGCGGGCGCGGCGCCATCATATACCCGGCAATCCAGGCATAGTGCGCCAGCGGGAAAACTACCAATTGCAGTACATTGCGGTAACGTATTGCCAGCCAGATGCCCAGCACCGGCGACACCAGCCTTATCAGCGGCGGGGCAAAACGGCTAATCCGTCCCTTTCGAGACAAACGCAGCAGCGCGCCGTCTCCTTTACCCCATGCGTAGCGCTGTTTCAAGAGGCTCTTGAGTGTAGACGGCGGGTGATGACAAACCGGCGCGTCCGTCCACCATCTGGCTTCCCAGCCGTTTTCCACTATGCTTCGGGAAAGGAGATTGTCGCCAGGGTACATGAGCCTGGGGCTGAGTTCATACAGACACAGCCACTCTTTGAAGCCGTTTACCGCCTCCAGGCAATTGCGCCGCGCTATGTAACACGGGCCCGAGGTGAATATCTGCCCCCCGCTGAAACCGGTTACATGGTAATACAACTTCTTAAACCGTGACGGTTTTGTTCCCGAATTACGCAGCATCGTGCCGTGATAGTCCCACCACTGGCCAACAGTCCTTTCCAGGCTATTTTTTGACGCAGCCCGGGCAAGACAACCGACGATGCCCACTCTGACATCTTCAAACTGCGTGTAAAGACCGGGGAAGAAACCTGCACCCAGGCAGGCGTCACTGTCTATGAACATAACCAGCTCGCCATGAGTTTCCTTCCAGGCGGCCTCATATCCGATAAACATCCCTTTGCCCGGGTCGGTCATCAGTTTCACGGGGAACTTCTTTATGACTTTAAGCGTGCCGTCTGTGCTGGCTCCATCTACCACAATTATCTCGCCGATGCTGCCCGTTTTGTAATAGGGCATGAGCGAAGACAGGCATTCCTCGATGGTGCCGATGCTGTTGCGCGTAGCTATAACAACCGAGGTTTTCAACCCGGCTGCCCTCCGGCATCGAGGTCTTTGACGCACACCATGTCGAAGGCAAATATTCCAGGGAAATAATATGGAAGCGGCGCCAATATCACACCCAGGGTTAACCAGAAAGCGGAATGTACAGGCGCCAGCCAGGGAGTATGTTTATATATAATATTACCGGCGTAACGCTCAATGCGCAGCTTGTTGCCTTTAACCGTATAGCCTCGTTTATGGAATTCATCTACAGACCACCCGGATTTATGGTCCGCGCCGCCGGTTCCGGGATGGTCCAGCAGCTCGTGAAATCCAACCGGAGTAGTGATTATCACCTGTCTTCGAGCTGTTTTCTCCATTTTATCGATAAGAGCGTAGCCGTCCTCCTTGTCCAGATGTTCGAGCATTTGCATGGATAATACCAGATCATAGCTATGCTCGTTGAAGGGAAGGTCAAGAACGTTTCCCGTGATATATGCGTCATGGGTTTTCCTGGCCGAAGCCACCCTGACAGCTTCAGCGGATATATCCACTCCGGTAGCCCGGTATCGCTTTCTTCTGTTCAGGAAGAGCATGGTTATACCATCATTGCAGCCGATGTCCAGGATTGTCCGCGCCTTTTTATCAATGTAGCGGGAGACTGTGTTCAGCCGGCTTAGAGGGACATAGCCGCCATAACGGTGAGCCAAATAAGCAATCCGGGGCATGACGTCCAAAGCCATGTTAAATTAAACCCTCACTCGCTCCCGCACCATGTAGGTGACCATATGCTCCAGCGCCAGGTGCATGTCTTCAGCCTGATCCAAACCTAGTCGATATCCAGATGTTCTTTTATGGCTGCAATCACTTCATCCTGTAATGTAGGATCTTCCACATAACCCAGTAAGCCCTTAAGCCTCTGCTTTGAAACCGTGCGTATCTGGTGAGCCATAATAATCGAGTCAAGCGGCTGGCCTGCTTTCCCTTTAGATAGGAGTATCTCGGAAGGATACAGGCGTCGCTTTGTCGATGTGAGGGGTAAAACAGTGACATTGGGCATTACCTGGTTAAATTCCTCGTTACTCACTATGAGAACCGGTCTCGTTCCTTTTTGTTCGGCCCCTGCGCCCGGGTCCAAAGCAGCCTCTATAACAGCCCACCGCAGGACTGCCATTAGACTATTTCCCCGGCATTTTCGGCATCGGCGGCCTGAAAGTCGGTCTCAATCTGGCGGATATCGTGCATAAGCTGTGGGTCTCTGGCACCTTCTTCCCAACGAGTTTGCCGTGCCTGCCGGCTCACCTCTTTCAACTCTTTAAGTAACGCCCGTTCGACGAAAACGTTCTTGCTCGGCGCTACCCCCTCGGTCATAGCCTTGTCCAGAGCCGCCAGCACTTCCGGGTGTATATTAAAAGTGGCTTTCCTGGTTTTTTCGCCTGTGTTCATGCTACCTCCAACTCCAGGGTTGAAAAATCTAGCATAATGATAACATGGTATTCCATAATACACAAGTAATATGTGGAGGTATATTTAACTTGCTGTGAGGTGTTTTGCCGTTGCCACGCAACGCTTGCAATGACAGAGGGGCATGCCCCCCGCCGGATGCTTCGGCCCGCCTTGGGCGGGCCTCCAGCATGACAACCTGGAAGTACGTCATCACTGCGCCAATTTCTCCCTCAGCATTTGGGTTATGATATGCTCCAGCGCCAGGTGCATGTCCTCCACCTGACCATAGTCGCGGCTGGAGAGGTTGATGCTCATGTCGGCCATGCCTTTCAGCTTGCCCCCGCCGAATCCCGTGAAACCCACAGTAGCCGCGCCGTTTTCTCTGGCGTAGCGGATGGCCGCCAGCACGTTGGGCGAATTGCCCGAGCAGCTTATGCCGATGGCGACGTCTCCCGCCTCGATTTGCCCGACAAGCTGTTCCTTGAAGACGGATTCATAGTTCACGTCGTTTGCCAGTGATGTGATGGCAACCATGCTGTCGGCGAGGCTGACGGCCTTTACGCGCGGCTTGCCCGCCGCCGCTGCGCCGATGCTCAGGTCGCGGGCGAAATGGGAAGCGGTCGAGGCGCTGCCGCCGTTGCCGAAGATATAGATATGCCTGCCCTTGAGGTAAGCCTGGTAGATTATATCGGCGACTGAAGCAATGTCTTGCTTCCCGATTTCATCGATACAGCCCCGCAACCCCTCAAGATATGAGTAGAGTATCTGCGCCGCCTTATTTTCTGCCATAATACCATCCCTCAGATGACATAGATTATTTTGCTGCCCTCGGCCTCGAAAGCGAAGTCCATCTCCTGTAACTCACTCAAAGATTGCCTGACCGCCTGCCGTTTTTCGGGCGGGACTACCAGCAGCAGGAAACCGCCGCCGCCAGCGCCTGACACTTTGCCTCCGTAAGCCCCGGCGGCCAGCGCTTTTTCATAATAAGCGTCAATGGCGCTAGTGGTGATGCCGCCTGCCAGTTCTTTCTTGAGCAGCCAGCCCTCGTGCAGCAACCTGCCAAGCTCTCTGGGCTCTAAACCACTCGTAAAACAATTTCGTGTATCACCTGCCAGGTCGCGCATTTTTTGCAGACTCTGGAATTTGTCCTCCCGCCGCATGTTGGCAGACTGCTCGGCCAGGATGGTATTGGCCCGGCGCGATTCTCCTGTATAGAGCAGCAGCAGATTTTTTTCCAGGCCGACCCGAAGGGCAGGGACCCACGTGCTTGCACGTGGGTGAATGTCGCGATGGCGATATAAGGTAGTAGAATAAGATGCATGGAAATAAGAC
>QZJY01000016.1 GCA_003597995.1 Dehalococcoidia bacterium | reverse complement strand
AAGTCCAAGGGATTCAACGAAAAATATCAGCTTGCCGGGAATATCAAGCTCGACAAAGCCTGGAAGCTGGCCCAGTTTGCCAGTTATGCCTTTGGAGTGGAGATACCCCTCAACCAGCCCGGCGTGGGCAAAAACTGCTTTGCCCATGCCTCCGGCATCCACGCCGACGGCGTGCTCAAGGACCCGCAGAACTACGAGCTTTACGGCTTCGAGGAGCTGGGGCGCGGTGAGCCCGTTCTGGTGGAGACCGGGCGCGAGATATGCGCCGGCCAGTACAGCGGCATCTCCGGCTTCCGCTTTATGGTGGACAAGATGTCTAAAAAAGCCCCGGAAAATATCTCTTTGCCGGACAGCAAGGAAAAAGCTAACGAGATATTAGAGCTGGTGCGCTACGCCAACGTGGAAGCCCACAAGCCGCTGGTGGAGGATGAGCTAAAATTCATCTGCCAGTACCCTGATATAGCCAGGAAACTGCTCACCATGACTCCGCTGGAGTAACCCAAAACGCGTGCAGTCTCATGACCCCTCGTTCGGTTGAACGAGGGGTTTTGTTTGTGGACTTTCTCCGTTTTGTATTATCATTGTTGCCGATGAACCACAACAGAATGCCACTCCAGCCCATCGGTTTCGTGAGCAGCCCGGTCAAGCAAACACCCAGGCCGGAGCACGACTGGACAGGCGTCGTCTCCGAAATTATCATCGAGCCTGAGTTCAGCGCCGGGCTCGAAGGGATCGAAAGATATTCACATGTTATCGTCATATACTGGGCGCACCGGGCAACCGATAAATCGAAGATGGCTCTGCGTGTGCGTTATCGGGGCGACCCCTCCCTGCCCGAAGTCGGCGTTTTCGCATCGCGCTCGCTCTTCCGCCCCAATCCCCTGGGGATGAAAGTCGCCCGCCTGCTGGAGAGGAAAGACAATATACTGCGCCTGGAGGGGTTGGATGCGCTCGACGGAACGCCGGTGCTCGACATCAAACCCTTCATCCCGAGCAACGACGCGCCCAAAGACGCGCGAGTGCCGGAGTGGAAGTAAGAGAATATCATCTGTCCATCGGCGGGAGAGATAACATATCTTCTCCCCTTGGAAAGGGGAGATAAGAGAGGGATTCAGAAAGCCATTAGAGAGTTTCTTGCTATAAGACTCTCCCTAAATCCCTCCCTTCCAGGGAGGGAAAGTACTACATCCTCTCCCCTCGGAAAGGATAAACGAAACAATCCAATGGATAATCGCAAGAATCAAACCATCGCCGACATTTACCGCAAGCTCCTCGCCTGCTTCGGTCCGCAGCACTGGTGGCCGGGAGAGACGCCCTTCGAGGTCATGGTGGGCGCTATCCTGACACAATCCGCCTCTTGGCATAACGTGGAGAAAGCTATCGACAGCCTCAAACAGGCAGGAGCACTTTCACCTAAAGCCCTGCGCCAGGTTCCGCTATCCGACCTTGCCGGATATGTCCACTCCTCGGGCTACTATAATGCCAAGGCCAAAAAGCTCAAGGCGCTGGTGGAATGGCTGGGAAACTACGAGGATAGTTTGGAAAAAGCCTTCTCAGGAAATCTCGATGATAAGCGCAATGAGTTGCTCGGCATCCACGGCATTGGCCCGGAGACAGCCGATTCCATCCTGCTGTACGCGGCGGGCAAACCGGCCTTCGTCATCGATGCTTATACCAGGAGAATCGCGGAGCGAATCGGCATCGCGCCGCAAAGAGACACCTATGATGCATACCAGAGGCTTTTTATGTCAAATCTGGAACAGGACACGCGGCTTTTTAACGAATACCACGCGTTGTTCGTAAAGCTGGGTAAAGACGTTTGCCGCAAGAAGCCCTTATGCTCCGTTTGCTGCCTGAAGGAGATGTGCAGCTACGGGAGGGAACACTAAGCAGTTTTTTCTGGTTTGCGGTCAATCCACGCCTTGCGGTCGCGGATGTCTCGGTCGAACAGCAGGCGGTTGAGCAGCAGTTCCCCTGTGGGTACGTCGCGGCTGAGTTCAACTCTCGCACCTATGAGCCGCTTGGTAAATCCCAGCAACGTAACGAACGCCAAGCCGATAGTAACGGGCAGCCTATCCTCTATACCCAGCCAGCTCGCGGCAAACCAGCTCCAGAACGGGAGAGAAAGGAGTGCCACGAAAACCCCCAACGCCATCTGCCGGACTAATCCCGGAAGGTAGGCTATCGCCAGGATAATGCCCCCCATCAGCGGCGACGCCATGAAGATGACGCCAAGACTGGTTATCATGCCCTTGCCGCCCCTGAAACCGATAAACAACGGCCAGTCGTGGCCGACTATAGCCATAAAACCCACAGCCATTTGCTGCCCCACGGACAATCCAATAAGACCTGCGAGCCAGAAAGCGAGCATGCTCTTGCCCATGTCGAACAATGCCACGGGTACCGCCAACCATTTGGAGGTGGTGCGAGCTACGTTTGAAGAGCCCGTTACGCCCGTCCCCAATTTGCGGATATCAACGCCTTTGAACCATTTGACGCCCAGATAGGCCGCGGGTATCGAGCCCAGCAGGTAAGCCCCTACCAGCATCAAGACGAATTTAATCCACATATAAAACCTCTAGTAGAATTTTGCCGGCAGCTTCAGCCCGCGCTCGCGCGCCAGCCGGATGAGATTTTCACCGCAGGTCCTCGGCACGCCGGCGTCGCCCAGCATGACTTCGGTGGCCTCGTCGATACCGTGAAAATCGCTGCCGCCGGTGGCTAACAACTTATAGCGATAGGCCAGACTGACCATGTCGCGGCGCTGCTCATCGGTGTAATCCTTGTAATAGGCCTCCAGACCCACCAGTCCCCTGCCCGCCAGCCGTGAGACGACTGCTTCTGCATTATTGATAGTCGAGGGGTGCGCCAGCACCGGCAGGCCGCCGCTTTTTATTATCAGTTCCACGGCCTCGTCCGGCGTAAGCTTGGCGCGCTCTACATAGGCCGGCCCGCCCTGCCCGATGTACTTTGTAAAAACCTCCTGGAAGGAGGAGACGTAACCCTTCTCCATGAGCGCCTGGGCGATGTGCGGACGCCCGATGCTGCCGTCTCCGGCTATCTCCTGCACTCGCGCCAGATTGATGTCCAGCCCCAGCCCGCGCAGTTTTTCCACGATAGCCCTGGCGCGGTCCTGGCGCGAGTCCCCCAGCGCCGCCAGTTGTATGAGCAATTCTGAGTTGCCGATGTCGATAAAATAGCCCAGCACATGCACCTCGCTGCCGGGAGCATAGCTGCTTATCTCCGCACCAGGGATAATTCTCAAATCCGGAAATGCTTTAGCCGCTTCCAGAGCGGGAGCGATGCCCGATACTGTGTCGTGGTCGGTGATGGCCAGCAGGCCGAGGCCACTTTGTGCCGCAAGTTTTACCAGCTCCGCCGGGGAGTATTTGCCGTCCGAGGCGTTGGTATGAACGTGCAGGTCCGTCTTGCTCGTCATACGTCGATAGCCCGCTGCAGGCGTTCGATGGAGTCGGCGTGTCCGCTGGATTCATCCACATCGACGAGTATGGCGTTAAAAACGACGTGGTGTTCATTGGCAACGGTCAAGCGTTGCGGTATCTGGGTCAGAAAACGCTGCAAAACGACCTGATTGTCGTCACCGATGATGGAATTGAGGGGGCCGGTCATGCCAATGTCGGTGACGAAGGCCGTGCCGCCGGGCAGCACCTGGGCGTCGATGGTGCCGACATGGGTGTGCGTGCCCAGCACCGCACTGACGCGCCCGTCAAGGTAGCGACCGAGCGCCATTTTCTCCGAGGTGGCTTCGGCGTGAAAGTCCACGATGATGGTTTTAATCTCATGCGGCAGCTCTGAGAGCAACTTATCCATTCCGCGAAAGGGGTCATCGTAGTTGCCTACGAAGAAGGTGCGCCCGATAAGATTGACCACGGCCACGCTGTCCAGTGTGAGGTATCCTTTTCCCGGCACACCTGGCGGATAGTTGTAAGGGCGCAGTATGGGCATGCCGCCGTCGAGGAAGGGGTAAATTTCTTTCTGCGCCCAGATGTGATTGCCCGATGTGATAACATCCACGCCCGCCAGCAAAAGCTCGTCGGCGGTGGATGGCGTCAGGCCTATTCCTCCGGCCAGATTCTCGCCGTTGGCCACGACGAGCTTCACGCCGAGCTCGCGCTTGAGGCCGGGCAGGATGGCCTTGACGGCGTCCCGTCCGGGCTTGCCGATGATGTCGCCGATGGCCAGTATCTTCATATCATCTCAACTTCTACGGAATAGTATATTATGCCACGCGGTGAGTAGGAGGGCAATGGCGCTTAATCCGTCTTTGCGAGGAGAGAGCCGTGAGCGACCGACGTGGCAATCTCCGAAATCAGTCTACCGATGATATTCGAAATAATCTTGAAATCAAATCAGTGTTCTGGCTGCACAAGCAAGGTAAACCAAAGGCAACGGGCACTCTAAGTTAAACATTTGATTCTGGATTGTCGGGTCGAGCCCGACAATGACCGTATAAAAAAGAGCCGCCACTCCTTGCGGAATGGCGGCTCGATGTATCTCAAAACTGAGACTTTTTACTTGGCGAAATCGGTGGCGCGAATCTCACGGATGACGGTCACCTTAATCTGCCCTGGATAGGTGAGGCTCTCTTCGATCTTCTTGACGATGTCGCGCGCCAGCCTCATGGCCGACAGGTCGTCAACCTCTTCGGGTTTGACCAGTATGCGCACCTCGCGCCCGGCCTGGATGGCATAGGATTTCTCCACGCCCTTGAACCCATCGGCAATCTCCTCCAGGCTCTTGAGCCGCTTGAGGTAGTTGTCCAGGCTCTCGCGGCGGGCGCCGGGCCTGGCGCTGGATATAGCGTCTGCCGCCGACACGATGAAACCCCAGATGCTGACGTCGGTGACGTCCATGTGGTGTTCGGCCACGCCGCACACCACGTCCTTGCTCTTGTCCCACTGTTTCACCAGGTCGGCGCCGATAGCGGCGTGGGTACCCTCGACATCGCGGTCGACGGCCTTGCCAATGTCGTGCAGCAGTCCGGCTTTCTTGGCGACGGTGACGTTAGCGCCCAGCTCAGCGGCTATCATGCCGCAGGTGCCGGCGACTTCGATGCTGTGCCCCAGCACATTCTGGCCGTAGCTGGTGCGGTATTTGAGCCGCCCCAGCAGCTTGATAAGCTCGGGATGCAGCCCGTGCACTCCCACCTGGTAGGCGGCCTGCTCGCCGGCGGCGACCATCGAGGCCTCCACCTCTTCGCGCGCTTTGGTGACCACCTCTTCGATGCGGCTGGGATGGATGCGCCCGTCCAGGATAAGCTTGTTGAGCGCTTGTCTGGCTATCTCGCGGCGCACCGGGTCGAAGCTCGAAAGCGTCACCGCTCCAGGCGTATCGTCGATGATAAGGTCGACGCCGGTGGCCTGCTCGAGGGCCCGTATATTGCGCCCTTCGCGCCCGATAAGCCTGCCCTTCATCTCATCATTGGGCAAGGGCACGGTGCTCGAGGTAGTCTCAGCCACCACTTCAGAAGCGTTGCGCTGGATAACAGATGACAGGATATTCCGCGCCCTCTCGTCGGCCTCCTCTTTAAGCTGCTGCTCCCACTCGCGCAGGCGTCTGGCCGATTCGGCGCCCATCTCGTTTTCCATCTGGTCCAGCAGTATCTGCCTGGCATCCTCGCTGGAAAGACGGGAGACGGCTTCCAGTTCCTTGAGCTGTTTTTCCTTGATTTCGTTCAGCCCCTCACGGACGGTTTCCAGTTCCTTTTCTTTCGAGTCGAACTGCCGGTTGCGTGATTCCACTTCTTCCAGCTTGTGGTCCAGGTGGGCTTCCTTCTGCACTATGCGGTTTTCCTGCCGTTGCAACTCGGCGCGGCGCTCGCGCGCCTCATTCTCGGAGGCGGCGCGGCTCTTGTCTATCTCCACGCGCGCCTCGGCGATGACGCTCTTGGCTTCGTTGCGCGCTTCCGCCAGGATGCGGGCGCCGCGTTTCTGTCCGGCGCGTATCTGGCGGTTGGCATAGAAACCGCGCGAAAGAAGCGCCGCGATGCCTCCGCAGACCACGCCGATGACAAACCCTGCGAAAATACCGATGAATGCCGTAGTTAGTGTCATTTATTTATCAAACCCCCTTCCCTTCTATCCTCCCCGGGGGATGTTCAGGGAGGACAGATGACTTCTCTTCCTTTTCAATTATTTCAAAAAGAGTTTTACTCTTTATGAGCATTTTTTCCTGCCACAGCCTTTTAACGCTGCGGTCGATAACATCATATGCGAACCCGCGCCGCCTGAGGTATTCGCCCAGCCTGCGGCGGAATTCTTCATACTCCGGCACGTCCATTCTGGAGGCTTTTTTAGACCCGGCCTGGTAAGCCGCGGCTTCATCATCGAGCCCCCCCGCTATATCTTCAGCCAGGCCGGCGGATACGCCTTTTTGCCTTAGTTCGAGCTGCACCATGCGCTGGCTGCGCGGGCTGAAACTGGCGCGGTTTTCAGCCCAGTAACAGGCGAAGGCCGCATCGTCCAGCAAGCCGTGCTCTTTTAGATGTTGAAGGGAGGCGGTCACGGTGGCCGCATCGTATCCCTTCTGCGTGAGCTTCTGCTTGAGCTCGTGTTCGCTGCGCGGGCGGAATGACAGCAGGCGGTTGGCGGCCGCAAGTGCCCTCTTCAGCCCGTTTTCGTGTTCCAGTCTGTCTATCTTCGGCTGGCTCAGCTCCTGGTCTATGCGCAGCCTGGCTTCCAGCGCCACTGCGGCTTCCACGCTGAAGGCGTATTTGCCGTCGAGGTAAACACTTACCTTCTTCGTTCTGCCCTTCGACGCCACCAATCGCGTAATTACAGCCACCCGGATCCCTCTCAAAAACAAAATAAGCTGAGGCGCTCGCCCCAGCTTGATCACCACAGCTGTTATAGTCCCGGTTCCTCCATCCGCCAGAGGCGGACGGGTAACAGGTCATTCGCTATCGGTAAAACCGATGCTGCTGGCGGTGACGGCTGCGGCCTTTACCTTCTGCTCGATTTCCTGAGCCAGCTCAGGATTCTGCTTCAGGTAATTCTTGGAGGCCTCTCTACCCTGCCCCAGGCGAATGTCACCGTAGGAGAAGAAAGCTCCGGCTTTCTTTAACACATCCAGCTTGGCACCCAGGTCTACCAAGTCGCCCTCGCGGCTGATGCCGCAAGAGAACATGATATCGAACTCCGCGATACGGAAGGGCGGGGCCACTTTGTTCTTGACGATTTTGGCCTTGACGCGTGTGCCGATGACCTTGTCGCCCTGCTTGATAGTCTCTATTCTACGCAAGTCTATTCTCACCGAGCTGTAGAACTTGAGCGCGCGTCCGCCGGGTGTCACCTCCGGGTTGCCGAAAATGATGCCTACTTTTTCCCTTAGCTGGTTTATAAAGACCACCGCCGTCCCCGTGCGCCCGATGGACGCCGTCAGCTTGCGCAGCGCTTGCGACATCAGCCTGGCCTGCAACCCCACGTGGGCATCGCCCATCTCGCCTTCGATTTCGGCACGGGGCACCAGCGCCGCCACGCTGTCGACAACTATTATGTCGATGGCATTCGAGCGCACCAGCGTCTCGCAGATTTCGAGGGCTTCTTCACCGGTGTCGGGCTGTGAGATGAGCAATTCGTCCAGGTTGATACCGCAGGTTTTGGCATAAGCCGGGTCGAGGGCATGTTCCACGTCAATATAGGCCGCCTTGCCTCCCAGTTTCTGAGCCTCGGCAATGATGTGCTGGGCCAGAGTGGTCTTGCCCGAACTCTCGGGTCCGAAGATTTCGGTAACGCGGCCTCGCGGGATACCCCCCACCCCCAGCGCTATGTCCAGCGCCACTGAGCCACTGGGGATAACAGCAATCTTGGTCTGCGCCGAGCTATCGTTGAAACGCATGATAGCGCCCTGACCAAATTGCTTTTCAATCTGGTCGATGGCCAGTTCCAGTGCCTTTTCTTTCTCCGTGGTCATATTCGCCTGCCGTCATGATACCATAAATAGAACAAATGTTACAAGACACTTTAGTCCTGTTTTAGGGATTTTTATTGCGTATATCAGGCAGTCTGTTTCTGAGCGCTTTTTCTGCGTCTTGCGGACGAGACAGCAGGTGGCTCCGGATAGCTCACCGCCTGAGCCAGCGCTGAAGTCATAAACTGGTTCAGGCTGACGTCTTCCGAAGTCGCGCGGTTGGAGATAAGACGATGCAACGACGGCGGGATTCTGAGGCTTATTTGCCCGCTATACTTGCGCGAGACCGGTTCGGGTATTTTGATCCCTCGTTTTAGATTGGACTCTAGCCAATCCCTTCTTACTCCTTCAAGCTCGGAGACCGCGTCCTGCGGGGTATCGCCGTGAATCATGCAGTGAGGCAATTCAGCTACCCGCGCCACCCAGTAAGGCCCGCGCCCGTCGTCCCACTGTTCCAAAATAGTGTGATAGGGCAGGCTCATGTAGTAATTAATATTCTTAGCTTTCATAATTTCACCTCCCCACCGGATGCTTCGGCTCTCCCAGGCGGGCCTCCAGCATGGAATTATTCACAAGCTGTCAATGATTTCCAACAACTGCAATACATAGCACGCTTTTATTGGGTTTTCTCGTTTATATGGCAGGGTATATTCACCTATTATAGCTTTAGGATGTTTTGAGCCTTCCTCGATGGCTCCAAAGTCTTTAATGACGGACTCAAAATCATTTAACGACGTATTGCGCGGGTTATTCCTGAGTTCTTGCAGCCTTTTTTCACGGCGCGTCATAATCCGTCATCCATTGGCTTGATGGTATCATATATGCTACCACTTGTCAATCATCGTTGAGATTATATAGTGCATTGGCTCAAAGTTGACCTTCTGCACACTAGTTATTAAAATAAGTTAATGTCTGTTAGCAATATTGCCGCCGAAATCCCCGTCCTCCCCACCTCCCCATTCCTCACGTGGAAAAACCGCTGGGACCATATCCAGGCGCGCTGGAGGTGGAAGCGCGGCGAACATAAAGTAATTCCGGGGCTCTACGCTATTGGCAATCCGACGCCCGATTCCCCCGTTTTTATCAGCGCCAACTATACGCTCAGCTTCGACGCGCTGCGCACATCTCTGACAGGGATAGACGCTTATATACTCGTGCTGAACACCTTCGGCATCAATGTCTGGTGCGCCGCCGGCAAGCACACCTTCGGCACCGAGGAACTGGTGGAGCGCATAGACACCTCCGAGCTTGCGAGGGTAGTGAGGCACCGCACCGTCATCCTGCCGCAGCTTGGAGCGCCGGGCGTGGCAGCCCATAAAGTCAAGAAACAGTCAGGCTTCAAGGTGGAATACGGCCCGGTGCGGGCTCGCGACCTGCCGGAGTACCTCAAGACGCATAAAGCCACCCCCGAGATGCGCCTGGTGCGCTTCGGCATTCTCGACCGCCTGATACTGGCGCCCGTGGAACTGCTGGGATACTTCCTGTACCTGGTAATCGCGGCAGTCGCCCTCTATTTCTGGGGCGGCTGGACGGGGTCGCTGCTGGCGGTGCTTGCCATCGCAGGAGGAGCCGTGCTTTTCCCCCTGCTGCTGCCCTGGCTGCCCACCAAGGATTTCAGTACCAAGGGCTGGAGCCTGGGGCTGGTGGTGACACTCGCCGTTGTACTGATGAACACGCTATGGCTGAAAGCAGACATCTCGACTACTCACAGGGTCATGAATGTAGCGAGCAACATGCTCATCTGGCCGACGGTGGTGGCCTTCATTGCCCTCAACTTCACCGGGTCGAGTACTTTCACCTCGCGCAGCGGCGTTAAGGCCGAGATGCGCAGCTATATCCGCCCCATGGCCGTCTCTTTCATCCTGGGCATCATTCTGAATATCATCGCGAGGTTCCTCTAGAGGAGTCCCGAAGTGTTCAACTCGTATAAAGTCAATACTCTACAGTACGTCCCCGAGCTCTGCATCGGCTGCGCCATGTGCTGGGAGGTCTGCCCGCACGGCGTCTTCGCCGAGGGTAAAGAGGCACAACTCGTCAATCAGGAGGCCTGCATGGAGTGCGGCGCCTGCGCCCTCAACTGCCCGACCAATGCCATCGCCGTGCAGAGCGGCGTGGGCTGCGCCGCCGCCATGATTCAAGCCGCTCTCAAAGGCAAAAGCCTCGATTCCGGCGAGTGCTGCTAGACCGGCGAAAAGAGCTGTTCAACAGGCAATTCGATAGGCTCCAGCCGGAAAGAATCTCCCTTAATCCCTCCTTTCCAAGGAGGGAGATTTCGGAATCCTCTCCCCTTAGAAAGGGGAGATAAGAGAGGGATTTGAAAAGGCTGGATTCATCAAATCCCTTCTGACTCCCTTACCTTAGAGGGAGAGAATCATTCTCATATTTCGAGGCTTGCCTAACCCCCTCCAACCATATACAATCAAACCAGAGGAGAGGGAATTGGATATACCGCTCAAGCCCACCGCCTGCCGCCAGCGCCTCTTCAAATGGGGCGAGCGCACCTTCATCATGGGCATCGTCAACCTCAGCCCGGACTCTTTCTCCGGCGACGGCCTTTCGACCATCGACGCCGCCATAGAGCAGGCCAGGCGCTTCGTGGCAGAGGGCGCCGACATCATAGACGTCGGCGGCGAGTCCACGCGCCCCAATTCCCAGCCCATAACCATAGACGAGGAGATTACCCACATTGTTCCGGCCATCGAGAGACTCAGCCGCGAGTTGAGCGTTCCCATCAGCGTGGACAGCTACAAGTATAAAGTGGTCAACGAGGCGATTCATGCAGGCGCGAACATCATCAACGATGTCTGGGGGCTCAAAAAGGAGCCGAGATTGGCCGGGCTGGCGGCGCAGCACAATCTGCCTATCATCCTCACCTCCAATCAGCGCGACAACCCGTGCAAGGGCGACATCATCGCCGAAATTATCGCCGACCTCAGGCACAGCATCGGGCTGTGCCAGGATGCCGGAGTAGCTGAAGAAAACGTAATCATCGACCCCGGCATCGGCTTCGGCAAAACAGTAGAACAGAACCTCGAAATAATCCATCGCCTGGCAGAGCTGAAGGTGCTGGGAAAACCCATCCTGCTGGGCACCTCGCGCAAGTCATTCATCGGGCTGACGCTCGATTTACCCGCCGGAGAGCGTCTCGAAGGCACGGCGGCCACCAGTGCCATCGGCATAGTGAACGGGGCCGATATCATCCGCGTCCACGACGTTAAATTCATGTCGCGCGTGGCTAAAATGAGCGATGCAGTCGTGAGGAGGAAAAACAATGAACGCTGAGCCGGTCTCGGTCTATCTATCTTTAGGTTCCAACGTGGGCGACCGCAAGCGGAATCTGGACAGAGCCATCAGCTTCCTGTCGGAGCGGTTGCGTATCGAGGAGATTTCATCCGTCTACGACACCACACCCGAAGACAATCCCGACCAGCCGCGCTTCCTGAATCTGGTGGCGCACGCCTACACCACGCTCGAACCCACAGGTCTGCTGGCGCTGCTCAAAGGCATAGAATCCAAGCTGGGACGCGTGCCAAGTGCGCGCTACAGCCCCCGTCCCATGGACATAGACATCCTCTTTTACGGGAAACAGGTCATCAACACCCCCACCCTCACCATTCCCCACACCCGCATCCCCGAGCGAGCCTTTGTGCTGGTGCCGCTTAATGAGATAGCGCCGGAACTGGTTCACCCGGTAAGCGGCAAGCCGGTAAAGCAGATGCTGGCGGAGCTCAAGCGCGGCGTGCAGGGGGTTTTCAAATTCGTGCAGCCGGGCGAAAGCGGAACGGCGGAAGCCGTCAAAGAAGAGGTGAAAGACAATGTACCAGATAACGGTTGAGCAGCACTTCGACGCGGCGCACGCGCTAAGAGGGTATCAGGGCAAGTGCGAGAACCTGCACGGCCACCGTTTCCGCGTGGTGGCTCGGCTGCGCACCTCCAAACTGAATGAGATAGGCCTGGCGTTCGACTTCCGCGAACTGAAGGCGAAATTGAACGAGGTGCTGGAGCGCTTCGACCATACCCACCTGAACGAGGTGGCGCCCTTCAACACCATCAACCCGTCATCGGAGAATATCGCGGCGACAATCTACGCCGAGCTTCAGAAAAAGCTGCCGGGCGTCAAGCTTTACTCCATCGCGGTTTGGGAATCGCCGGATGCCTCGGCGGAGTACAGGCCGTCCATACAGTTGCTGCGGAGCGAAGGCGGCGACCCCGGCCTGTCAGCTTGAGAATCTCGACACGCTTAAAGAATCAAGACAAAAATGGATAAGTTCATCATCAGGGCAATGGCCTTGCCCATGGTAATTTTCCTCTCCGCTGCCGTTTCCGGTATCCAGATCCACCGCCACGATAGAACAGCCTACATGCCTGTCGAAATACGTTATGAGATTGTTCTCTCGGATAATGTCTGGCCGGATCGGTACTACGCGGTAACTTATGATTGCCGGAGCCGCGTAGCCTGTATTTTAACGGCTACTGGACATTCGAGCCCGGCAAGCACCCATTAGCGGGGCCGGTATGGGCATACCACACCAATGAACTCGTTCTGAAAGAAGTGAGTTATACAGTGAACCAGATAACGAGGTGATTCTCGCACCAATTACAATCCTATCGACGGATGAAATATCCGAGATTGCCCACTTTCGCGGAGTTTACACTGAGCGGACAAAGTGCTCAGTGCAGGCTCAAGAGTATCGGGGCTCGCAAAGACACGCCCCACACTCCCACCCCATTTGACCCTCCCCCGCACCTTTGCTATAATTAACCTTTGTCAAGCGGAGGTGTTACTATTTACGCCATAATTGAAACCGGGGGTAAACAATATAAGGTCAGCCCGGGCGAGAGCCTGAAGGTTGAGTCTCTGGAAGTCGCCGAGGGCGGCACCATCGAGCTCGACCGCGTGCTGGCTATCAGCGACGGCGACAAGCTCGTTTGGGGCAAACCCCTCATCGAGGGCGCCAAAGTTTCGTGCACATCCAAAGGCGACGGACGCGGCGTCAAGGTCTTCGGCATGAAGTACAAGGCCAAGACGCGCTACAGCCGAAAAATCGGCCACAGACAATCCTTTACCGAGCTCACTATCGATAGCATCAGCGGGCCAGGCATAATGGCCGAAAAACCCAGGAAGGCTGCCAAAGCCGAAAAGACAGAGGAGACCGCGGTAGCCGCAGGGACTGAGAAGCCAGCGGCAAAGCCCCGCCGGCGCGCGGTGAAAGCCGAGGAGCCCGCCGTAGCTGCCGAGAAACCGGCCGCCAAGCCCCGCCGCACCACCAAGAAAGAGGAAAAGTAAATGGCTCATAAGAAAGGCGCGGGCTCATCCCGCAACGGCCGCGACAGCAAGCCCAAGATGCTGGGCATCAAGCGCTTCGGCGGCGAGAACGTCACTTCCGGCACCATACTGGTGCGCCAGATGGGCACGCACGTCAAGGCCGGCAATAACGTCGGCATCGGGCGCGACCACACCATCTTCGCCACCATCGACGGCGCGGTCAAGTTCGAGCCCGCCGGCAAGAACCGCAGAAAGGTCAGCGTTTACGCTGAGAGCTAGCATATGAAAGAAAAGATTCATCCCAAATATTTCGCTGACGCGCAGGTCACCTGCTCCTGTGGGGCCACCTTCACCACCGGTTCAACGCGCAAGACGCTCAAGGTCGAGCTTTGCAGCGCCTGCCACCCCTTCTACACCGGCAGCAAGCGCATGGTTGACACCGCCGGCCGCGTAGAGCGCTTCAAGCAACGCTACGCCAAAGAAGCCAAGTAGGGCGGGTTCTGGATTAGACGGTAAAAGGAGCGGGCTTGTGTCCGCTCCTTTTTGTTTGGAGAGAAACGCTATGGCGGAGAAATTCAGATACGGCGGCCAGGCGGTGATGGAAGGGGTCATGATGCGCGGGGCCAAGACCATCGCCACGGTGGTCAGACGTCCCAACGGCACGCTGGCTAAAGACGTCCACCCTTTACACTCCATCTACACCGGGCGCTGGCGCCGGGTACCCTTTACGCGCGGCGTCATCGCCTTGCTGGAGGCGATGATACTGGGCACGCAGTCGCTCATCTTCTCCACCAATGTCGCGCTCGAAGATACAGACGAACCCAAACCCGGCGAGGTTAAAAAGGAAAGCACCAAGCTCGGCGGGGCCACCCTCTGGCTGGTGATGCTGGCTTCGCTGGCATTCTCCATCGGGCTGTTTTCCATCCTGCCGCTGTTCCTGTCCAAGTGGCTCATGCCGGGCATGCAGGGCAGCCTTCCCTTCAACCTGTTGGAGGGGGTCATCCGCCTGGCCATTTTCCTGGCTTACCTGTGGGGCGTGGGTTTTATGCCGGACATCCGGCGCGTTTTCTCATATCACGGCGCGGAGCACAAGACCATCCACGCTTACGAGGCGGGCGTCGAACTGACACCCGAAAACGTGCAGAAATATACCACCGCCCATGCCCGCTGCGGCACGGCCTTCCTGCTGGCGGTGATGCTCATCGCCATTCTGGTATTCAGCCTGGTGGGCAAGCAGACATGGTGGTGGCTGATAGCCTCGCGCATCCTGCTTTTACCCGTCATCGCCGCCATCGCCTACGAGGTAACGCAGTACGGCGCGCGTCACATGGATAACATCTTTATAAAATGGCTGGTGGCGCCCGGCTTGTGGCTGCAGAGCCTCACCACGAAACAACCGGACGACAAAATGGTGGAGGTAGCCATCGCCGCCCTCAAAGAAGTGCTGATAGCTGACGGGGTTATCCCCGCCGAGCCTGTGCCGTCGCCTGCTCCGGAAGACCCTCTGACCTAGTCAGTCTGTCATTCTGAGAGAGCATAGCGAGCGAAGAATCTCAGGGAGGGGAAGCCCCCCCGCCTCGTGGTTCTCACGTCGTCCGCCTCGGCGGACTCCTCAGAACGACAGGATTACTCTACTCCGCCAGATCCTCTATCATAAGGCGGCGATAAAAGCAGCTACGCTCGCCGGTGTGGCAGGTGGGGCCTCTGGGTTTGGCCTTTACGAGTATGGCGTCGATATCGCAGTCGTACCGCACCTCGACCACCTCAAGGTAGTTGCCGCTCGTTGCGCCCTTGTGCCATAGCTCCTGGCGGCTGCGGCTCCAGAACCAGGCATGCCCACTCTCCAGCGTCAGCTTAAGTGCCTCGGCGTTCATGTATCCCAGCATCAGGACGTCATTGAATTCGGCGTCCTGTATAATAGCGGGCACCAGCCCCTTTTCATCCCATTTTATGTTAAGCATCCAGACCCTCCTCTCTCCCCTTGGGGGAGAGATAAGAGTGAGGGGTAGAGTTTTAGCCTGAATCTCACCCTCACACATTCGCTTCGCTCAGTGCAGGCTTTTAATCCTCTCCCCTCAAGGGAGAGGAAACAAATTACATCTTTACTCCTCTGCGAGAGGTGGAGCCATCTCCCTTCGGAAAAGGGAGATGAGAGAGGGATTCTTCACTTCCTAACAGACTCTGTCTGACAATGCCATGAGATTGCTTCGCCCGCCTGCGGCGGACTCGCAACGACGCTCAGGATTCTACCGCGGCCAGCGCCTGCGTCAGGTTGATGGCCCCGGTGTAGAGCGCCCGCCCGATGATGGCCCCCTCCGCCCCCAGCTTCTTGAGCAGCTTGAGGTGCAGAATGGAAGAGATGCCCCCGGAGGCAATGACCGGGAACTTGGTGGTGTCTATCAGCTCGAACAGGCCGGAGAAGTTGGGCTCGGTGAGCGTGCCGTCGCGCCCGATGTCGGTATAGACAAAACGCCTTACGCCCAGGTCCACCATGGAGCGGGCGAAGCTCGCCACGGATAGTTCCGTCGCCTGCTGCCAGCCGTGGGTAGCCACGAAACCGCCCCTCGCGTCTATGGAGACGACGATGGCCTGGCAGAATTTGCGGCAGGCCTCCTGTATCATCTCGGGGTGCTTCACCGCCGAGGTACCCAGCACCATGCGGTCGGCGCCTATCTTGAGCAGCTTTTCCATGGTGGCGACGGTGCGGATGCCTCCGCCCACCTCTATGGGGACGAAGACGGTCGAGGCGATGCGGGAGATAATGTCCAGATTGCCCGGCTCGCCGGTGGCGGCCCCGTCCAGGTCAACGATGTGCAGGCGCGTGGCGCCCAGCGACTGCCACTGAAGCGCCATGTCCAGCGGGTCGTCGGAGAAGACCGTCTCCATGTTGAAATCGCCCTGGTAAAGGCGCACGCACTTGCCGCCGCGCAGGTCTATGGCCGGAATGACTTCTATCGGAATTCACCTCAAACGAGAATGGAGAACATTATAACATCACAAGGGCGGGGGTGTCATGGAGGCCGGGTTGTCATGCTGGAAGCCATAAAGGATGGCTGAAGCATCTGGAGGGGTGAGGGGACAACCTTTCTTCTCTCTTCTGTCGTGGTGGCAACCGGCCGGTTGCCGCTACAATACCCACCGATTCGTTTTCGTTTTTTGGGGGTCTTCTTCAAGGGGACGAACAAGGTTGTTCAGGCGCGGCGCAGGCACGGAGTCGTTTTGCCAAAAGGGCTTCGTTTGGTCCGTTATGGACATATTCGAATTGGGCGCCTGTGCCTGAATCGTATTCGTCGGGAGGGCGGGTTGTTAAAGGCGGCGCAAAAGATACCAGAAGATAGAGAAACAGGATAGCACATGGGGAGAGGGGGAGGTCAAGGGGTGTTTGTCATGTTTGCCGAGGTAGGGGCACAGCATGCTGTGCCCAGTACAAGATGGTTGGCGTAGGGGCGACCGGCCGGTCGCCCTTTTTAAATCACCTCGCCCCTTGCAGGAGAGATAACAGTGAGGTAAGAGTTCGTGAATACCCCCTCACCTTCAATCCTCTCCCACGGAGGGGAGAGGAAACACCGCGCTAGTCCGGAGGACAAACAAATTTACTTTTTGAACTGTATACAACTCATGGCGACTTATTCTGACGATTGCTCCATCTTCGCAAAAAGCGCCAGAACCCTGGCATTCTGACTCTCTCCCAGGTGCATGTCCGCCAGTTGCGGGAACATCCTGTCTTCCTTGAAAATATGCCCCCTTAAAAACTCGATGAAATGCATGCCGCTTTCCTCGATGGTCCTTCTGGTCGGCGCGTTATCCCCGTCCCCGAGGTAGCGGGCCACCGCCTCCTGTAAAACCTCGTTGGTATCCCTGAGAACACCATGCTCTTCAATCATCACCGCCAGCGGCCCGGCGCCGTGCGGCATAAAACTATCGAACTCCGGGAAAAGCGCCTGCTCTTCTTTATCGAAGTGCACCCAGAAAGCCTTCTCGAAAAAGGCCATGAGCTCTTTTAATCCGGCGGCATTTTCCTCTTTGCGCTCGAGGTTCTTAAAAATAGCTTCCAGGGCGTCGAGTTTCACCAGCACCTGCCGGTGTTCGTCTATTAACGGCTGGACTGCGCTCACCTTACTATTCATCGGACACCTTCCCGCCTATACCCGCTTGATGGTAACGACCCAATCCTTAGGGCCGCTCTGCTCGTACTTCCACTCGAACTGCCCCTTATACTCGGCGTCGAACTGGTAATGCAGAGGTTTGGGGTCATGGTCGTTGGTAATTTGCAGAATTTCGCCCGCTTTCAGGTTATCCCATGTTTTCATTATCAACCCGTGCCTCTCAAACGGCGTTACCTGTCTTATGTCCAGTTCAACCATTTTCTCACTCCTTTTTATCTTTCTATGAAGTCAGGATAACAATTCGGAATGAGGGGTAAAGCGACTTTTATCACAAAGCTTCGCAGCTGGCCAGAGCAGCACAGGTTGAGTGAAACGGAGAACAGCACACCCGACAAGGAGAAAGTCGAGGGGTGTTTGTCACGGTTTGGTGAAGAACGAGAAGTAGGGTTCAAGCTGCGCCATGGAATCCGCATCGACGGTGTTCTTGGCGCAACCGAGGGAGAGAATATGAAATGTTTTATCGTTCATAACGGCTATATATTCTACCCTATATAACGAGGTAGGGGCTTGCCTCATTAACCAAATTAATATACGATGTCTTATATACTTTCAATGTGGCGGTGGTTATTTGACTGTCATCGTTGATGAAACTTTTCCTTTTTTGGATTTTTTTGCTGGCAGCGGCCTTGTTACTGAAGGCGTCAAACCATACTTTTACACGGTTTGGGCGAATGATATATCCGAGCAGAAAGGCAATATCTACAATAGCAATCAGAATAAGTCAGTCTTTCATTTAGGCCCGCTTCAAACTCATTTAGACTCGCAGGTTCCATTCGCAATTGTTTCATGGGCAAGTTTTCCTTGTCAAGACCTGTCAGTGGCTGGCAAGCAGGAGGGAATAAATGCCAGCCGGAGCGGGCTATTCTGGGTTTGGCTCGACGCAATGGACCGCATGCCTGTTCGACCGCCGATTGTAGTTGCTGAAAATGTGTCTGGTTTAACATCAGCTGAAAAGGGTAAAAATTACGTTGCCCTGCATCAGGCTCTAGTCTCAAGAGGCTATCGCGTTGGCCCAATTTTACTAGACGCGTTGAACTGGCTACCGCAATCGAGGAAGCGGATTTTTGTTATTGGCGTCCAAAAGGATATCGAAATAGATTGCTTAACAGATGTTTCACCCAATTGGCTTCACCCGAACACTGTCACTCGGGCACTTGATGGGCTCAAAGACGTTATTTGGTGGAAAATGCCAAAGCCACCTCGTCGAACATCTAGGTTATCTGATTTTATCGATTATGACATTCCTATATATTCCAGCGAAAAAGCGGATGATATTATCTCCTTAATTCCCGGAACCCATAAAGACAAAATACGCACGGGGATTTTGTCCGGAGTGGATATTTTCCCCGGATATAGACGTATCCGCAATAATAAACAGGTTTTAGAGATTAGAGCGGATGACATTTCGGGTTGCTTGAGGACAGCCAATGGTGGAAGCAGTCGCCAATTCATCATCATTGCAAGGAATAACAGACTTGACGTTAGGCTGCTTTCAGTGAGAGAAGCGGCTAGATTAATGGGGGTCCCTGATTCATATAAAATCCCTGGTACTTTTAATGATGGCTATAATGCTATGGGCGATGCCGTAGCGTTGCCGGTCACACGCTTTATTGCCAAAGAGTTACTTCTTCCATTAGCGAGGAGAGCATATGCCTACTATTCAGGAATCACTTCAAAAGTTTAAACAAAATACAACAATAACGAGCAAAGGGTCTCTTTCAGTAGTTTTGGTGATAACTCGTGTTGCAATGGGGAAAACTTTCCCTTTGACAGCTAGCGAGTTTAAAACCGCAAAACATGGGCAGGTGAAAGGTTTAAGCGGCCCAGCTATTCAGAATATTCTAAATGATTACGGCATAACCCAATCATTTTCATCCGAAGGTGGAAGAACCAACAGGGGCAGTTTGGGTTTAATGGAGACCTATGTTAAGTGGCTCAACCAACTAAATAAAAATAAACCGATGAGCGCCAAAGACCTTAAGGATATTGAGAAATGGTGGGTTACACAAGTAAAGGCCTATCTTGCTGCAAAACCTTTTAAATTACACCTCGACTCATCTAAGTCAATAGCAAATATAGTAAATGATGTCTTGGAACAAGCTGAAAAGAGGCAACGAGAATCGGCTGGGTTCATGATTCAAGGTGCTATGATGCAACACTTGGTGGGGGCGAAATTAACATTAGCTTTGCCCAAATTACCGCCAGAAACATTTGGATTTTCTGTCGCTGATGAGGCTTCAAAAAGGCCAGGTGACTTTCTTATCGGTAATGTAGCGATTCATGTTACGATGACCCCAACAGAGAAACTGATTGCAAAATGTAAAACCAATCTTAATTCTAATCTCAAACCACTAGTAGTCACAACATCAGCTGGCGTTAGTATAGGTCAATACCTAAGCAAATCGGCGGGAATAGAGAACAGGGTTGAATTTTTTGAAATTCAACAATTTATAGCAATGAACATTTATGAATTAAGCCAATTTATCCCCAATATGCGTGAGGTTAAGTTAATGGAGCTATTTGATACATATAACCAGATAGTGAAAAAATGCGAAAAAGACTACACAAAACTGCAAATAAAACTGAAATAACAAAAGATGCCAGCAAAGAACAACGAAGCTGGATAATGTCTCGTATCAAGTCAATTGACACAGCTCCTGAATTACTGCTGCGTAGGGCGTTATGGGCTGAGGGATTGCGTTATAGAAAATACGTTTTTAATTTACCTGGAAAGCCGGATATTGTTTTCAAGAAATCGAAAGTGGCAGTGTTCGTTGACGGGCGTTTCTGGCATGGTCAAAAGCTATCAGAAGAGCGACTTCAACAAATGTCCCAGTACTGGCAAGAAAAAATAAATAGAAACGTTGCTAGAGACTTAAACAATACCCAATCATTGATTTCACTAGGCTATTCGGTTCTGCGGTTTACAGACATATTTGTGTTGAAGCAAACCTCTGAGGCGGTTAGCTTGATCAAACAAGCACTCAGTAAGGCTACAGCCACTAAATAACCAAATAAACGTATCTTTAATAATTTTCCGCAACCTTTCACGCTCAACCGAGGTTGCTGACAAAAGACCCTCATTTTGCGTTCGCTGTTTCGTTTCTCGTTTTCGTTTTTTCGTTTCGTTTGGACAAATCGCCCTCTTACGCTCAAAAACCCCCAGGTCGAATACGTATCCTTGCCCCATCATCGCTCTTCGGGCTATAATTCACCCATTGAGAGGGTAATATGAAGCTAAGCCGTGAAGAGGTACTGCACATCGCCGCGCTGGCCAAGCTGGGCATGACCGAAGAGGACATCACCCACTTCGGCGGGCAGCTTTCCAACATCCTGGAGAACTTCGAGGTGCTGAAACAGGTGGACACGGCCAACATCCCCCCCACCGCGCAGCCCAACGCCCTCTGCAACGTGATGAAGGCCGACGAGGTGGCGACTTCCATGTCCCCCTCCGACGTGCTGGCCAATGCCCCGCGCAAAGAGGGCGAATTTTTCCGCATCCGCCCGGTGCTGGAGTAGGGAGAAGCAACATGAGCCGAAATCCTCATGATGGCGCGCGGCGCCAGGTTATAGGTTCACCCTCACTTAATCTCTCCCCTCAAGGGAGAGAGGTTTAACGCATGACTATCCCCGCATACCTGACCATCCACGAAGCGCATAAGCTGTTAAAGACGAAGCAGATTTCATCCGTCGAGCTGACCAAAGCCACGCTCGAACGCATAGAGAAACTCGACCCTAAAGTTAAGGCTTTCATGACCGTCACCGGCGACCTCGCGCTCAGGCAGGCGGGGGAAGCGGATAAAAGGATAGCCGGCGGAGACTGCAACCCCCTTACCGGCGTGCCCGCTGTGATGAAAGACGTGCTGTGCACCAAAGGCGTGCGCACCACCTGCTCGTCCAAAATGCTGGAAAACTTCGTGCCCCCTTATAACGCCACCGTCATCGAGAAGCTCTACGCGCAGGGCATGGTGCTGCTGGGCAAGGCCAACATGGACGAGTTCGCCATGGGCTCGTCAACCGAGAACTCGGCCTATTTCACCACGCGCAACCCCTGGGATTTGGAGCGGGTGCCGGGCGGGTCTTCCGGCGGTTCGGCAGCGGCGGTGGCGGCGGGAGAGGGTTTATACGCCCTCGGCTCGGACACCGGCGGCAGCATCCGGCAGCCGGCGGGCTTTTGCAGCATCACCGGCCTCAAGCCCACCTACGGGCGGGTCAGCCGCTACGGACTGATAGCCTTCGCCTCGTCCCTCGACCAGATAGGCCCCATGACGCAGGACGTTGAAGATGCGGCAATCGTGATGAACGCTATCTCCGGCCACGACGAGCATGACTCGACCTCCGTCCCCTGCGAGGTGCCGGACTATACCAAGAGCCTGAACAGAGATATAAAAGGCATGAAACTGGGCATCCCCAGAGAGTATTTCGTAGAGGGCATACAGCCGGAAGTGGCCCAGGCCATAGAAGCGGCCATCGCCAAGCTGGAGGAGCTGGGGGCGAAAATAGACCGTAACGTCAGCCTGCCGAGCACGCCCTACGCGCTGGCGGTATATTACATTATCGCGCCGAGCGAGGCTTCGGCCAACCTGTCGCGCTACGACGGCGTGAAGTACGGCTTTTCCTACCAGGGCACCGACAGCATGTGGGAGGCCATGGAAAAGACGCGCCAGTTCGGTTTCGGGCAGGAGGTCAAGCGGCGCATCATGCTGGGGACATACGCGCTGAGTGCCGGCTACTACGACGCCTATTACCTCAAGGCGCAGAAGGTGCGCACGCTCATCCGCATGGAGTTCGACCGGGCTTTCGAGAAGTACGACGCGCTGATAACGCCCACCTCGCCCACCGTGCCCTTCAAGGCGGGCGAAAAGGCGGACGACCCGCTGGCGATGTACCTCTCCGACGTGTGCACGCTGCCCATCAACATCGCGGGGGTGCCGGCCATTTCAATCCCGGGCGGGTTCGCCAATGGATTGCCCATCGGGTTGCAAATCATCGCCAAGCCCTTCGCCGAGGAGACCATCTTCCGCATCGCCCACGCCTACGAGCAGGCGACTGGGTGGCAGAAGATGAAGCCGAAGTTGTAGAGGTACTCAATCTTGGGAAAAATCCCCCTTAGTCCCCCTTTTTTAAAGGGGGAAGGTTCTTAATCTCTCCCCTTAGAAAGGGGAGATGAAAGAGGGGTTTGATGATTGGAGAGCTAGGGAAATCCCTCTCTTCACCCCTTTTTTAAAGGGGGAGGGTTCTTAATCTCTCTCCCCTTAGAAAGAGCTTGCCCTGAGTCCGCCTCAGGCGGACGAATGGGGGAGATGAAAGAGGGGTTTGATTCGCCAATGACTCGCGACATACCCTATAATAAAAACTTAGTTCCTTACTCCAGAAACCTTCGGTTGAACACGACCGATGCTGAGAGACATCTTTGGGCAAAGTTGCGCCTTAGGCAGATCAAGGGGTATCGATTCAATAGGCAAAAAATAATAGGAAACTACATTGTGGACTTCTTTTGCCCGAAAGCCAAACTCGTCATAGAAGTAGATGGGAGTCAGCACTCAGTTGGTAAGGCAGCACAAGTTGACAAGGTCAGAGATGAATTCTTAAATAAGCTTGGTTTAAGAGTTCTACGCATCACAGACACGGACGTGTTAAAGAACATCGAAGGTGTGACTGAGAAAATATCTGAAAGCATAATGGACAGGAGTAAAAATCCCCCTTAATCCCCCTTTTTTAAAGGGGGAGAGTGCTGTCTCCTTCTTCCCTTAGAAAAGGAGACAAAAGAGGGACCAAATGAGGTGTATCAAACTTTTGCTGAATTGTAAATCTCTACCCTTGGGAAAGAGCTTGCCCTGAGAGAAGCCGAAGGGGGAGATAAGAGAGGGATTCTCCCTGCTCCACCAGATGCTTCGGCCAGCCTCTCTGGCCTCCAGCATGGAAAGGTGAGTAATATGCCAGAACCGACAGAATGGTACCGCACAATCGAGGCCGGCGTGGAGTCCCTCAAGGCGCGCATCGGAGCACCCGAGGCCAGGGATTATCACCTCGACCGCTTTCTCAAGATGGCCCGCCGCGTGGACGAGTTCGCGCCCACCTGTCCCCAATGCCGCCTGTTTCAGCCTGAGATAGACAAGATGCTGCGCGACCTGGCCGCGGGCGCCCCACAGATACTCAAGGAGCAAAAGAGGGCATTCCTCGGCGGCATGGAAGCCATTCTGAGCCACTTGCAAAAGACGCACGGCCTCATCAGCGAGGGGCAGAACGTCGGCCTGTGGCTGGCTATCGGCACGGCGATTGGAGTTGCTCTTGGGGCAGGCCTGAGTAATCCCGCTATCGGTATACCTATTGGAGTGGCGGTGGGAGGGGGCATCGGCGCCGGTCTGGATGCCAAAGCCAAAAGAGAAGGCAAGGTCATCTAGGACTGTAACCTGCTGCATCTATCTATTAAGTTGTGATAGTCTAGACTTAATCTGACATTTCCGGCTAGTGTATTATTCCAGCCATTTTGCCAGAAGGTGCCAGCTACGATATTTTAAGCATTTCCTGGAGGAGTAGCCGGCTCCACCAGCTTTTCTCCGGCGCTAAAAGCCTCTCTGATGGCTTCCGGATTGTCTGAAATCTGGGCCCGGCCTTCGATGCCGGAAAAAGCCACCATGCCGGCATATTTGATGTCCAGGCTGACAAAAAAGGCTTTTACTGTAGCCAGAGCCGGCTCGAAAAGATGCTCGCCGGTGCGCCCCCCTACGGATACGAAAAGCCCCCTGCGCTCCCTCGTATCCCCCAGAGGCGGGATTTTCAGAATATATTTTCTGACCCACTGCGCCTGCGCCCGGTCTATCAGCGCCTTTAATTGTGAGGGCAGTCCCATGAATTGCAGCGGCGCCGCCAGCACCACGCGGTCGGCCTGCTCTATTTCTTTATAGACCTTTTGCGTATCGTCCTGAAAGGGGCATTCCCCCGTGTGCATGCAGGAGTCACAGTGGTTACACGCCATGATGCTGAGGTTGGCAACGTGTATCAGTTTTGTCTCCGCGCCCTTGCTTTCGGCCCCTTTGAGCACCTCGCCAAGCAAGATGTCTGTGTTGCTGCCGAAACGCGGGCTGCCAGCTATTCCTAAGACTTTCAATAGAGACCCTCCGCTACGAGTTTCAATATGGCCCTTTCCCTGGCCTGCATTTTCTTCTGACGTTCAGGTTCATCATGGTCATAACCCAGCAGGTGCAGCGCGCCATGGATGAGCAGGATGGCAACCTCTTTTCTGGCTGAATGCCCGTGCTCGGCGGCCTGCAACTCGGCTTGTGGATAGGAGATGATGACCTCACCCAGATGGGCGGCGTCCCCTGCGGGGAAAACGAAATCGGGGGAATCAACCTCGCTTTTTTCCCTCATGGCGAAGGACAGCACATCGGTGGGTTCGTCCTCGCCAATGTACTCCTTGTGAAGCTGGCGAATTTGTTCCTGGCCGGTGACGAGTATGCCCATCTCGGCATCGGATTGATGTTCGGCGGTCAGCGCTTTCGTGGCGACCTGGCGCAGAAAGCCCTCGTCGATGGCGCCCTCGAATCCTTCGTCGAAAAGCACGTTTACTTCCATCGTTCTATGATAACACAGGCGGCGGTCGGCAGTCAGCAGTCAGCTTTCAGCCATCAGCTACTCACTGATTGCTATGCGAAGAATTCGCGCCGGATTGTGAAATTTCTCTCCGTGGAAAGAGCTTTCCCTGGTTAGCCTTTAGCCCTGAGTGCAACGAAGGGAAAGCCGAATGGGAGAGAATAAGAGAGATTCTTATCGGGTTTAACTAGTGTTTAGACCATTTTCCCTGACTAGAGGTGATAGCTTACGGCCCTTATGCTGACTGCTGAAAGCTTATAGCTCGATAGCTGACAGCCGAAAGCCGTTATGATATAGTAATGGATGCTAAATGGAGGGATCGCATAGTGGCCTAGTGCGGGCGCCTGCTAAGCGCTTGCCCTGAGTAATCAGGGTCGAGAGTTCGAATCTCTCTCCCTCCGCCATCGGCACCTTTTCCCCCGCCTGATTCAATCGAAATGCCCGCATATTATATCTGGACCATAGGCTGTCAGATGAACCGCGCCGAATCGGAGCGGCTGGAATCGCGGTTTGCCTCGCATGGATACTCACCCGCTGCAACAGCCGAAGAAGCCGATGTTATCGTGGTCAACTCCTGCGTGGTGCGCCAGCACGCTGAGAATAAGGTACTCAACAAACTCTACAGGCTCAGACACCTTAAAAAATCGCATCCCGGCCTTCAGGTCGCACTCACCGGCTGCTTCGTGGGCGATGATGCTGACGAGCTCAAAAAGCGCTTCCCTTACGTGGATTATTTCTTCAAACCCGGCGAAATCCCGGACTGGCTGCAAAAAAAGGATTGTTCGACTGCCCTGTCCCGGAGCACTGCCGTGACCGCCTTCGTGCCTATCATTCAGGGCTGCAACAATTTCTGCACCTACTGCATCGTGCCCTACCGCCGGGGGCGCGAGGTGAGCCGCCCTGTTTCCGAAATCGCCTGCGAGGTGAGCGAGTTAGTACGGCGCGGCACTAAAGAGGTGACGCTGGTGGGGCAAAACGTGGATTCCTACGGCCACGACCTGGCGGGCAAGCCTGACCTCGCTGTGTTGCTGGAAGAGTTAAACCGCGTAGACGGCCTGCTGCGTATGCGTTTTCTCACCAACCACCCCAAGGACATGAGCCCGCGCCTTATAGACACCATGGCGCGGTTGGATAAGATATGCCATAAGGTAAATCTGCCTGTCCAAGCCGGAGACGACGCCGTACTGGAGGCCATGCATAGGGGTTACACCGCCGGAGAGTACCGGGAGCTTGTCGGGAGGCTGCGGAAGGCTATGCCGGACATCGCCATCACCACCGACGTCATCGTAGGCTTCCCCGGCGAGAGCGAGGCGCAGTTCCAGAACACGTTCAACCTACTGGCAGAACTAAAACTCGACGCCGTCCACGTGGCCGCCTATTCCCCGAGGCCCGGCACGCTGGCCGCCCGACAGTACGTTGACGACGTGCCAGCGGAGATAAAAAAAGTGAGGCTGGATGCTATCGAACAGCTCCAGGAAAAAATCGCGGCGGAGATAAACGCCCGCATACTCGGACAGACGGTAGAGGTTCTTGTGGAAGCCATGGACAAAGCCCGCTGGCGTGGTCGCACCTGTAGCGACAAGATAGTTTTCTTCACCGGAGGTGATGACCTTATCGGCAAGCAAGTTATGATAACCGTGGAGAAAACCAGCCCGTGGTCGTTGCAGGGTACACTCAAGTAGATATACTCTGGCAGCGATGCTTGTGAAGTGCTAAACTGTTATTCCTCAGGCCGAGATAAACGTCGCTCAATTTTGATTGAAATATCTCAGATAAACTGAGCTTTCAGGAGGCGCAATGGGTACTACTGACAGCACCTGGATTACGTTCGGATTCCTGGCTCTCATGTTCGTGGGTTTCTATTTCCTGCTTATCCGCCCGCAGCGCAAACGCCAGCAGGAACAGGCCCAGCTGGCGGCTAAAACACAGCCAGGCGACCGCGTCATCACCTGGTCCGGCATATACGGAGAGGTCGTCAGCGCCGATGCGGACACCATCGTCATCAAAGTGGAATCAGGCGCTACCATACGCATGGCCCGGGCGGCGGTAGCTCAAAAACAACCCGAACCACCCAAATAACCCCAAGCACTTGAGAGGAACTTCACGTTAAGATAAATTCTAAATCCTAAATAAATTCAATTTTAACAATATCAAAACCATTTTGAAATTTGGATTTGGTGCTTAAGGCTTATTTAGAATTTGGAATTTGGTGCTTGGTATTGGACAGGAGACCCCCTATTAAAAACTACGATTATGTCATAGTCGGCAGCGGCATTGCCGGCCTCTACTGCGCCCTCCTCGCCAGGGAGCACGGCAGCGTCCTGTTGGTCACCAAGGGCAGCATCGACGACTGCAACACGCGCCACGCCCAGGGGGGTATCGCCGCCGCCATCGGCGTGCTGGATTCCCCGGAGCTGCACTTCAAGGACACCATATCAGCCGGCGCCGGCCTGTGCAATGAGGAGGCGGTGCGCATCCTTACCGGGGAAGCCCCCGACCGCATCGCCGACCTGGTCAAATTCGGCGTGCCCTTCGATACTTTCAACGGGGAAATAGCTCTTACCCGTGAAGCGGCCCACAGCAGGCCGCGCATCCTGCATGCCGGAGGCGACGCCACCGGCGCCCAGATAGAGACCACCCTCAGCCGCCAGATAAGACTGGCGCAGATCCCCGTGCTGGAGCACTGCCTGGCCACGCATATCCTCAAGGAAAACGGAATTGTCTGCGGCCTCGAGACCTTCGACACCCGCACCTGCGGGTCCCAGCAGTTCGGCTGCCGCCACCTTATACTGGCCACCGGAGGGGCGGGGCAGCTCTTCAAGTTCACCACCAACCCGGAAGTGGCCACCGGCGACGGCATCGCGCTGGCTTACAGGGCCGGGGCGGACATCGTGGACATGGAGTTTTTCCAGTTTCACCCCACCGCCTTGCACCTGCCGGGCGTGGAACCTTTCCTCATCTCCGAAGCCGTGCGCGGCGAGGGAGGCATATTGCGCAACGCCGCAGGAGAGGCTTTCATGAAAACCTACACGCCGCAGGCCGAGCTCGCACCGCGCGACGTGGTGGCGCGCAGCATCGTGAGCGAAATGGGCAAGACAGGGGCCGACCACGTCTATATCGACGTCACTCACCAGCCGGCCAGCATCACCGCGGCGCGCTTTCCGCAGATATATCACTACTGCCTGGAACACGGGTTGGATATGGCGCGCGACATGATACCGGTGGCGCCTGCTGCCCATTATATGATCGGCGGCATCCGCGTCAACACTTGGGGCGAGTCCAGCCTGCCCGGCCTTTTCGCCGCGGGAGAGGTGGCCTGCACCGGCGTCCACGGGGCCAACCGCCTGGCTTCCAACTCGCTGCTGGAGGTGCTGGTGTTCGGCAAGCGTATCATCGAGCGCAGCCTCGAGGGAGGCTCGCAAGAGAGAGCGGATGACTGGAACGGAGACATGCGCGCTGTCATGAAGCAAGAAGCCACCGCATCCGGCGTTCCTTCACCCGGACGCGCCGCCCTGCAACAGCTGTTATGGGAAAACGCCGGCATCGTGCGGAACGGCAAGGGACTCGTCAGAGCGGCAGGTGTTCTGGCACACTGGCAGAGATGTCTGCCACAGCCGGGCGACCGGCCTTCATGGGAACTTCTCAACCTTATTATTACCGGACGTCTGATGACAGAAGCCGCCCTCATGCGCCTGGAAAGCCGTGGCGCGCACTTCAGGTTGGACTATCCCAAGCCGGATGCCGCCTGGCACAAGCATATTGTTATTTCGAGCGAGTGATATGGACGATACAACAAAATCCCTGATGGCTCAAAAGGAAGTCAGGCAGATAATCGCCCTGGCGCTGGCAGAAGACCGTGTCGCGGACGACGTTACCAGCAAGCTGGTCATTCCCGAAGACCTCGATGCCACAGCTACGCTGCTAGCCAAAGCCGAGGGAATTCTGGCCGGTGTCGAGGTATTCAAGGCAGTCTTTGAGCGCGTGGATAAAAAACTCAGAGTCGAGATTCTCAAGCACGACAGCAGCAGACTTGTCCACGGCGACATAGCGGCTGTAGTGCGCGGGCGCGCCCGCAGTATTCTCGCCGCCGAACGCACCGCCATGAATTTCGTGTGCCACCTCAGCGGCATAGCCACCACCGCGTCGCGCTACGTCGAGAGGGTCGCTGGATTGCCGGTAAGCATAGTGGACACGCGCAAGACCTCCGCCGGCCAGCGCCTGCTGGAAAAGCACGCCGTATCGTGTGGGGGCGGCCGGAACCACCGCCTGAACCTGGCCGACGGCATACTCATCAAGGACAACCACATCGCCGCGCTCCGCCGCTCGGGGTTGAGCCTGGGTCAGATAGTCAACCGGGCTAAAGAGCGCAACAGGTCCGGCCTGAAAATCGAGGTCGAGGTCAACAATATGGCCGAGGCCATCGAGGCTGCCGCAGCGGGTGCCGACATGCTTCTGCTGGACAACATGAGCGTGGCCGACATGAAAAACACTGTGGAGCGGCTTAAAGGCAGAGTGCGTTTCGAGGCATCCGGCGGTATCACGCTGGAGAACGTGCGCGAGGTGGCCGAAACCGGCGTGGATATCATCTCCATCGGGGCGCTGACGCACTCGGTGAAGGCACTCGACTTCAGCTTGGAGATGGAATAGCTCTCTCAGCTTGAGTTAACTCAAAGCACATCCCCATCTCCTTCCCTGTATGTTGTATAATATGGCGTTCGTTCGAGGAGATTGAGCATGGAGCAAACAACGGGCGCGCACGCGCTGGAATACGCCGGTTTCTGGCGCCGCTTCGCCGCCTTTTTCATAGACGCACTCATTCTCAGCCTTGTGGTGCGCGTCCTTTTCCCATTCCAGAGTTTCTGGAATCTCCAGAATGCCTGGTTCTTTATATTCCTCGCGGCAATTTCGAACCTGGCCTCCACGGCTATCACGGTGGCTTACACCGTCGGTTTTTGGGTATGGCGCGGCCAGACTCTGGGCAAGATGGTAATGAACATAAAGGTTTTGCGCGGCGACGGCAGCAATATTACCATAGGGTACGCGCTACTACGCTACCTGGGATACATCGTCTGCGGCCTGATGCTGGGGATCGGCTTCCTGTGGATTGCATTAGATGCGCGCAAGCAGGGCATCCACGACAAGATTGCCGACACGGTGGTGGTCAAGCTGCCGGAACCCACCCGCACCCAGACGGCCCTGGCCAGCCCCAGACCGAGCGCAAGCTAAAACAGCACTTCAAGGAGCGATACAAATGACCGCACCTGTCCGCGTCCGCTACGCCCCCAGCCCCACCGGTCTGCCCCATGTGGGCAATATACGCACCGCCTTTTTCAACTGGCTCTTCGCGCGCCATATGGGCGGTTCGTTCATTGTGCGCATCGAAGATACGGATGTGGCACGCACCGTGCCGGGAGCGCTGGAGGGCATCCTGGAGGGGCTCAGGTGGTTAGGCATAGACTGGGACGAGGGTCCGGAAGTCAGCGGCAAGTTCGGCCCGTATTTCCAATCGCAGCGGCTGGAGACTTACCAGAGACTGGCCGAGGGGCTGGTGGAGCACGGCTACGCTTACTACTGCCATTGTTCTTCCGAACGGCTGGAGAAGATGCGCGCCGAGCAGACGGCCAGAAAGCAGCCGCCCGGCTATGACCGCTGCTGTCGCGACATGGGGCTGGAGGCCGCCCAGGGCGCCGTCATACGTTTCAAAACGCCGCTTGAGGCCAGAACTACTTTCCACGACCTCATCCGCAGCGAAGTCACTTTCGAAAACGCCACGCTGGATGACTTCGTGCTGCTCAAGAGCGACGGCTATCCGACCTACCACCTGGCCAACGTCATCGACGACCACATGATGGAAATAAGCCATGTCCTGCGCGCCGAGGAATGGCTCTCCAGCACGCCGCGCCATCTCATGCTGTACAACGCCTTCGGCTTCACCCCTCCCCTCTTCGCCCATTTACCCATCATCCTGGGAAGCGATAGAAGCAAGCTCTCCAAAAGGCACGGCGCAGTTTCCATCCTGGAATACAAGGAGCAGGGCTATCTGCCGGAGGCTATGGCCAATTTCCTGGCGTTGCTGGGCTGGGCGCTGGACGACAAGACGGAGCTTTTCTCAAAAGACGAGCTGATTAAGAATTTCTCCATCGAGCGCATCAGCCAGACGTCCGCCATCTTCAACAAGGAGAAGCTGGACTGGATGGACGGCGTTTATATGCGCAAACTGAGCGCGGAAGAGTTCGCCTGCCGCGCGCTGCCCTTCCTGGAGAGAGAACTACCGCCGGAGGTAAAGAGACCGCTGGACTTTGATTATGTCAAACGGGTGCTGCCACTCGTGCAGGAGCGCGCCAAAACCCTCGGTGAAGTGGCCGCAAAAGAGCTTACCTGGTTCTTTTTCGTGGATGAAATAGATTATCCGGCGGAGCTGCTCATAGATAAAAAGCTGGATAAGAAAGCGACGCTGGGGATGCTCGAAGTGGCGCGGGTCAAGCTCGATGAGCTGGCAGCTTTCGACGCCGGCACGCTCGAAAGCATACTGCGCCCCCTGGCCGACGAGATAGGTGTGAAAGCCGGGCAGCTTTTCGGGGCGCTGCGCACCGCCGTCACCGGACTCACCGCCACGCCCCCCCTCTTTCAGACGATGGAGGTGCTGGGGCAGAAAGTATGCCTCAAACGGATTGAGAAGGCTATAGACAAACTAAAAATTCTAAATTCTAATATCTAAATACTAAATAAATTCAAAATAACAATATCAAAATCACGATTTGAATTTAGGGTTTTGTCCTTTGTATTTGTTTAGGATTTGGTGCTTAGTGCTTAGTGCTTAGTGCTTAGAATTTGGTGCTATGGATAACGAATGAAAGCTCAATCTAACAACCATCCTTTGAAAAAATACCCGGCAATCGGCGCTTGCGGGCTGGACTGCGGGCTGTGTCCCAGCCACCACCGGGATACCAAATCCGGCTGCCCCGGCTGCTGCGGCGAGGGTTTCTGGGATGCCCACCCTGGCTGCCCCTTCATCACCTGCTGCGTCAAGCAGAGGGGACTGGACACCTGCGGCCAGTGCAACGAGTTCGAGTTCTGCCCCCGCGTGATGAAACACCTGGAGCAGGCCAAGCACGCCGATTCTACGATTTCTTACATCCCGATAGCCGCCAATTTCGAGTTTGTGCGCAAGAACAGCATCGAGAAGTGGTCTGCGCGCGAAAATGAAAAAATCGCCTTCCTCAAAACACTCCTTGCGGATTATAACGACGGACGCAGCAAGACCTTCTACTGCCTGAGCGTGCAGCTTCTGCCGCTGGATAAGCTCAAACCCGCGTTGACGCAGGCGGAGAAAAAGATAACGGCGGGGATGACACCCAAAGACAAGGCCAAAGTGGTCAGGGAGGCGTTCAACGGAGTGGCGGCGAAATCGGGCGTCGAGTTGAAGCTGAGGAGTGGGAAGAGATGAATATGAATGCAGAACATGAAGAAATTCGACAGGGATTTAAGCATTTCGCCGAAGCACGCAAAGTGTTTTCTAAATATAAGGGTAAATGGTTTATAGGAAACGATAATCATGTGGGGGATATCGGTGAATATTGGACTATGCGCTACTTCTTGAGTGCCAAGCCAGAATTGGCGCCAAGCAGAGTGTCACCATACGATATTGTGCTTGGCGATGGACAAAAATTATCAGTCAAGACTATGTCCAGATGGAATGAAAGTGGAAGAGGTAGCCCGGTAAAAGGTATCATTAATAAAGACTGGGATTGCCTTGTAGCTATAAAATTAGATGAACAATTTGAGGTTGATCAATTTTGTTTAGTACCTCTTGATAAAATTAGCAAACGAATTAAGGATGGCTCACCGTTCATGTGGTGGGGCTGGTTAGATGAATTCCGAAAAGATTTTAATTCACGCTGATAAGCTCAACAATATTATTCCTTCCTACATTTCTCTTTTTAGCGCCGGCGAACTCTCCAAACGCGCCGCCCGCCTGACCGCCCGCCTGGCTTCCTGCGACATCTGCCCGCGCAAATGCGGCGTCAACAGGCTCGAGGGAGAGCGGGATTTCTGCCATTCGGGAGCTCTCCCCATCGTAGCCTCTTACTGCGCCCACCGGGGAGAAGAACCGGCCATATCGGGCACGCGCGGCTCGGGAACCATCTTTTTCGGCAACTGCAACCTGCGCTGCGTTTTCTGCCAGAACCATCAGATAAGCCAGGACTGGCAAAAGCAAAAAGCTAACGAGGTGAGCATCGAGACGCTGGCGGGCTACATGCTGGAGCTTCAGGCGCAGGGCTGCCATAATATCAACCTGGTGTCGCCCTCGCACTTCGTGCCGCAGATAGTGTCAGCGCTGGCTATCGCTGTTCCAAAGGGGCTGAAGATACCTCTGGTATATAACACCAACGCCTACGACAGCCTCGAAACGCTGAAGGAACTGGACGGCATCGTGGACATTTACCTGCCGGACATCAAGTACTCGGACGATAAAAAAGCCGTCAGGTACTCCAGCGCGCCGGACTATACCGCTATCTCGCGCCAGGCTATCAAAGAAATGTTCAGGCAGACAGGGGAGCTGATGCTGGACGGGAAGGAGATAGCCCAGCGCGGAGTAATAGTGCGGCACCTTATACTGCCGGAAAATATCGCGGGCAGCAGAGAATCGCTAAAGTGGCTGGCGCAGGAAGTGTCGCCGGAGGTCACCATCAGCATGATGAGCCAGTATCATCCCACCCATCACGCCTCACGCTTCCCAGAGATAAATCGCCACATCTCGCAGGCGGAATATGACGAAGTGATGCGGGCGCTGGAGGAGGCGGGGCTGGAAAACGGCTGGGTGCAGGGCATGGACGCCCCGCAGAATTATTTGCCGAATTTCGAGAAGGAAGGGCACCCGTTCGAAAAATAATTTACCCTCCCCCTCGATGGAGAGGGAAGGTAAAAGATATTCTCACTGCTTCGTCCGGTCTCGGACCGGCAATATCCGGCTTTTAGTGAGCCTTGCGCTTGCGGCGGGTGAAGCCGAAATTGATGCGCCTGCCGTTGACGGCGGTGCCTTTTTTACCGGCATTCTCCACAAAAGAGGCGGCATCGGTATTGGGCTTTTCGATTTTCTTGGCTGCGGCTTTAGGCACGTTTACTCTCCATCTAGTTCAACTGAAAGCTAATTATAGCATGGACGGCGTTTCAAAGCCAGTTTAACTGAATAGTCCCCAGATTCCGGCCGGTTAAGTATATCCGTCGACCTGGCCACTTGACATCAACCTGGTTTTATTTTAATGACAATCAAGTCCCTCTACGGTTATCTTATCATGCCAGATTTGTTTTAACTTTTTAACATTTTCCAGCCCTGTTTTATGATTTTGTAATGGTTTTATCAGTATACTTCTTTGAGTCCTTATTTTCCCGATGCGCAAATTGAGGAGGGACACATAAGATGGAAAACAAAAATCTTACAACAAATCAAGGCGTACCGGTTACCGACAATCAAAACTCTTTAACCGCCGGACAACGCGGGCCGGTGCTGCTGCAGGATGTCCAGTTCATCGAGAAGATGGCTCACTTCGACCGTGAACGTATCCCCGAGAGGGTTGTCCATGCCAAAGGGGCAGGGGCACACGGCTACTTCCAGGTATACAAGGGCATGGGTCCTTACACTAAGGCGAAATTTCTTCAGGATCCCGTGAAAAAGACACCGGTGTTCGTGCGCTTCTCCACCGTCACCGGAGGCCGGGGCTCGGCGGATACCGTCCGGGACCCCCGCGGCTTTGCCGTGAAATTCTATACCGAGGACGGCAACTACGATCTGGTCGGGAATAACCTCCCGGTATTTTTCATTCGGGACGCCATCAAGTTTCCGGATATGGTTCACGCCTTCAAGGGGGAACCGGATACCAACATGCCGTCCGCTTCTTCCGCCCATAACAGTTTCTGGGACTTCATATCTCTGACCCCGGAATCAACCCATATGATAACCTGGCTTTTTTCCGACCGCGGTACGCCGAAAAGTTACCGCATGCAAGAAGGCTTTGGCGTCAATACCTATGTATGGGTGAATGCCGCCGGGAAAGCAGTGTACGTGAAATACCACTGGAAACCCAGTCTGGGCGTGCAAAACCTGGACCGCCACGAAGCCACCCGCATGGCTGGTACCGACCCCGATTACCTTGTGCGCGACCTTCACGACGCCATCGCCAGGGGGGAAGAGGTCGAGTACGAGCTTAATGTACAGCTGATGGATATAGCCGACGAGTTAAAACAGGATTTTGACCCTCTGGACCCTACCAAGACCTGGCCTGAAAACAAATTCCCGCTGATGCCGGTCGGCAAAATGGTGTTAAACCGTAATCCGGATAATTTTTTCGTCGAAGTGGAACAGGCGGCTTTCTGCCCCGCCAGCATCGTTCCCGGAATTGACTTTTCCGCGGACAAACTTTTGCAAGGCCGGACATTCTCGTATGCCGATACTCAGCGCCATCGGCTCGGAGCGAACTACCTCCAGCTTGGCGTGAACCGCCCTGTAGTGCCGGTTAACAATAATCAGAGGGACGGCGCGATGCAGACCGGCCAGTTCAGCGGCCCCGTCGCCTACGAACCCAATAGCCTGGCCGGCGGCATGCCCCGGGAGTCCCGTGAAGAGGGTACACCGCGCGTATATCAAGTCGAAGGAGCAGCAGTTCGCCAGAAGATAAGTTTAACCAATGATTTCGCACAGGCGGGAGAAAGATACCGCTCTCTGAACAAAATGGACCAGGAGCACATGGTAGACAATCTCATCGCTGACTTGATGAACATTAATAAACCAATACAGAAACGCATGATTGACAACCTGACCAAGGCCGACAAGGCGTTAGGCCAGGCTGTAGCAAAGGGACTTAAACTATAACGGACAACTGCACCCTATATTAAGACCATAAATCTGTTTTGCAAAAAAGAATAAGATGGTGGGCGCTGGTGCGCCCACCATCTTATATAATCCTTTCCCGGAAAGAAATCCGCAGCACCTGAACTGTCTATACTCAAGTACTGCTTTTCCCCCGTCTAGCGGCCATTGACATCAAAAACAGCGGGGAGTAATTTATGCTAGAGTAAAAGTTTAAACAGGAGGTTCGAATGGCAGACGTAAAACCCTATCCGATAACCGTCACAGGTGAACTCTCGGATCCTCCAGGACAATGGCAATGGCTCTTCAAATGGCTGCTGGCCATCCCGCATTATATTATCCTGGCCTTCCTGAGCATCGCCGCTTTCTTCGCCACCGTTTACGCCTTTTTCGCCATCCTTTTTACGGGTAAATATCCGCGCGGCGTATTCGATTTCAACGTGGGTGTCATGCGCTGGAGCTGGCGTGTGGGTTTTTACAGCTATCAGGCCCTCGGAACCGATAAATATCCGCCTTTCAGCCTGGATAAGGGGGGCTATCCGGCCGACCTGGACGTGGAATATCCTGAAAAATTATCGCAAGGGCTGGTGCTGGTCAAGTGGTGGCTGCTGGCCATCCCGCATTATATTATCGTTGCCATCTTCCAGGGCGGGAGGAACACGGTGGGGTTGACCTTCATCCTGTCAATTGTCTGCGGATTCATCGTGCTGTTCACCGGTAAATATCCCGAAGACCTGTTCAAGTTCATCGTCGGCATGAACCGCTGGGTCTATCGCGTTTATGCCTATGCCGCGCTGATGCGTGACGAATACCCGCCGTTCCGCTTCGAGCCCTAGGTCTGGCAACCGGGACAGAAATAGGTGCCGCGCTGGCGCACCACAATACGCTCAACCGGCCCGCCGCAGACGGGACATTCCTCTCCCCTGCGGTGGGCCACTTTAAATCCTTCATGGGCCGTGCCTTGTTCGCCGTCCGGGCGGAAGTAGTTGGCGATGCTGGCCCCTTTGTTGTCAATGGCCTTCTTTAATACGTGCCTGATGGCACGATGCAGGCGCTTTATGTCTTCACCCGATAAACTGTCCGCCGTCCGCAAAGGGTGAATGCGCGCTTCATAAAGAGCTTCGTCAGCGTACATGTTGCCGATGCCAGCGACGACCTCCTGGTCCACCAGCACCGCCTTGACTGGAATCTTGTGTCCCGCCAGCCGTGCCGCGAGAGATTCAGAAGTAAATGCGGTGGACAGCGGCTCAGGCCCCAGTTTATTCAGGACTTCCACGTTCTCGTCCTTGACCAGTTGGAACTTGCCGAACTTGCGCGGGTCTATAAAAAACATGTTCGAGCCGTCGTCGAGGTGGATTACGGCGCGGGTGTGGCTATCGGGCGGCGTTCTCTCGCGGCTCACCAGGAAAGAACCTGTCATGCGCAGGTGCACCAGAATCGAGTCGCCGCTGTCCAGCCGCATGATGAGGTATTTGCCGCGCCTGTCGAGAGAGGCGATAGTCCTGCCCTTGACCCTCGGCTCGAACTCGGCCATAGAGGGGGAGAGCAGCGTTTTGGCCCACAGGAACTCCACCGATTTAATGCGGCGGCCGGTGACGAGGGGGGCGAGCTCGTTCTTGATGGTCTCGACTTCGGGCAGTTCGGGCATGAAAAGCGCTACTCCATCTGGCCCCAGGTACAGCCGATTTTGACGTCCACCTTCACCGGCACGGCGAGTTGTATGGCGCAGCCCATCAGGCGCGGCACAATTTCCTGCATTACGGCGACCTCGCCCTCGGGCACCTCGAATATCAGCTCGTCGTGCACCTGCAGAATGAGCTTGCTGGCGAGCTTTCTAAAATCCATTTCCTCTTCCAGATTGAGCATGGCCACTTTGATGATGTCCGCCGAGGTGCCCTGCACCGGCATGTTGATAGCCATGCGCTCCGCCGCTTCGCGTATCATGCGGTTGGCGGAGTTTATCTCCGGTATGTAGCGCCGCCGCCCCAGCACGGTCTCCACGTAACCCTGGCGGCGGGCGTCCATCTTGGTGTCGTCGAGATAGCGGCGCACGCCGGGATATTTATCAAAGTAGGCGGCTATGAAGCGCTCGGCCTCCTCACGGGAAAACTCGGTTGCCTGCTCCAGCCCGTAGCCGCTCATGCCGTATATAACGCCGAAATTGACCGTCTTGGCCAGGCGGCGCATGTCGGCGGTAACCGCTTTCGAATCCACGCCGAAGAGCTGGGCTGCGGTGGCAGTGTGAATGTCTTCGCCGCGCTCAAATGTGGAGAGTAGCAGGGCGTCCTGTGAGAGGTGCGCCAGGGCGCGCAGGTCTATCTGAGAATAGTCGCCGGAGAGGAGGACGTGGCCGGGCGGGGCAATGAAGGCCCGCCGTATCTCGCGCCCCAGCTCGCCGCGTACAGGTATGTTCTGCAAATTGGGGTCGCTAGACGAGAGGCGGCCGGTGGCCGTGCGCATCTGGTTGAAGCTGGTATGCACGCGTCCGCTACGTGGATTGACCAGCCCCGGTAAAGCGTCTATGTAGGTCGATTTGAGCTTGTTAAGCTGGCGGTACTCGAGTATGAAATCTACCACCGGGTGCGCCCCGCGCAGGGCTTCCAGCACAGCGGCTTCGGTGGACCAGGAGCCTTTCTTTTTCTGCTCGGTGGGCAAATGCAATTCCTCGAAGAGTACCGGCCCGAGCTGCTTGGGCGAGTTGATGTTGAACTGGTGCCCGACGCATTTGTATATCTCGCTCTCCAGCGCGGTAAGCCTGTCCCCCAGGCGAGACGACATATCCTCGAGGAGCTTGCTGTCCAGCATGACGCCGTTTCTCTGCATGCGCACCAGGACGGGCACGAGCGGCATCTCCAGGTCCTCGAAAAGCGAGAAAAGACCCTGTTTCTCAAGTTCTGCTGTGAGCGTTACAGAGAGGCGACTTATGGCATCGGCGCAGGCGCAGGCGTAATCAGATACAGCCTGAACGGAGAGGTGAGATACAGGAATTTGTTTTGCTCCCGAACCTGTGGGTAGAACCGGTAACTCGACACCCAGCCTTCCCAGAGCCAGGCTCTTGAGTTCGAGGGACTGTTCGCCCAGGAGATGTGCCGCTAACATGGTGTCGAATGAGACTCTGCGCGAGTCTATCCCGTACTCATAAAGCAGGCTGGTGGCAAAATTGGCGTTGTGCGCCGATTTTTCGATTTTGAGGTTCTCGAAAACTGGTGAAAGCGCGCGCTTGACCTCGTCCGGCGCAAGCTGAGGCCCTGCCTCCAGTCCGGCGTGCGTCAGTGGAATATAATAAGCCTCGCCGAATGAGGGAGAAATAGCGATACCCACGAGTTGCGCATTCATCGGGTTGCCCGCTCTCGCCACCACATCAAAGGCGAAGTTTTTCGTTTCGTTCAATCGACCCGCCAGCGCTTCGAGTTCCCCGCGAGTGATGACAGTCCGGTACTCCTTCTTCTCTTCGGCGCGGGGCGTCGGGGCGGCCGGCGCTTCCCCCATCAGCGTTCCCTGCACTCCAGAGGTAGCGGACTGAGCTAAAGGCAGGCGGTCTATCAGCTTGAAGAATTCCAGGTCGCGGAAAAGTGCCACTACTTTCTCGCGGTCGAAGTTTTTGACGCGACAGCCCTCCAGGTCAAGCGTCACGGGCGCTTTTACGTCTATAGTCGCCAGCGCCTTGCTCTGGCGCGCGACAGCCTCATTCTGCCTCAGCAGGTCCTGTATGCGCGGCGGCGTCACCTCGTCGATGTGATTGTAAATATCTTCCACACCGCCGAACTGCTGAATGAGCTTGGCGGCCGTCTTTTCGCCGATGCCCTTGACACCGGGGATGTTGTCAGATGGGTCGCCCTTCAGGGCCTTGAGGTCGGCTATCATCTCCGGCGGCACGAGGTACTTTTCCTTGACCTTCTCCGCATCCATTAAGACCGCCTCGCCCATCGTCTTCGGATAGAGCACCCTGACATGCGGCCCCACGAGCTGCATGGCATCGGCGTCTCCGGTGAGGATGACGGTCTCTATTCCCTGCTGCGCCGCCTGGTGCGAGAGGGCCCCCAGCATGTCGTCGGCCTCGAATCCGTCCATTTCATAGACGGGAATGTTGAAATCCTTTACCAGTTCGCGCGTGCGGCTAAGCTGTCCCACCAACTCGTCAGGGGTGGAGGGGCGGTTGGCCTTGTAGTCCTCGAACATGTCGTGGCGGAAGGTCGGCCCTTTTTTATCGAAGGCGACGGCGTAGTGCGTCGGCTTCTGGTCGGCCAGCACCTTGAGCAGCATGGAGGAAAAGCCGTAAACGGCGTTCACCAGCTCGCCGGTGCGGCGGACGGTGAGGGGCGGAAGCGCGTGGAAGGCGCGGTGCACCAGGTTGTTGCCGTCGATGAGCAAGAGGCGGGGTTTTTGAGATTCAGGCATGAGATAATTATAGCAGAGAGAGGATTGCGTAGGTGCCACGGAATGCCCGCGAGAGAACGGGCTCATGATTCATTAACCCTCTTCATAGAAAGTAACGAGTTTATTCGTGTAAACAACCGCCTGCGAAGTTGGTATCAGGCGGTAAACAGGCGGAGGCCGATTGCCCCCTCTTCAAATTGCAATAATAGTTATTTATTTCAATGAAACGCATGCCAAGTTTCAGCCAATCGACGTTACCCGTTATTTTCTTTACTGTATCCTATAGGAATCTCCGCCAAGCACGATAATCCCATAATTACCTTTATTCTTAAAAGGGACCATATAATAACTCCCACTGACTACATCCTTTAAGGAGATTTCAAAGCAGTTATCCAGCGATGGTTGGGTGTTCCACTGTCCGCAAAGAACATACTCATAGGTATGGGTGCCCAAAAGGGGAAAGTCTTCTATATTTCCAGTTTTAGCTTGACAATACATGGTGAGTACTTTGCCCTTGATTGTTAGAGTTCTAGTTCCCAGATAGGCGTCAGACACATAAGAGCCTGGGGGTATCTGGGCAGAGCTTATTCCTGCTACTTTGCTTAGTTCTTGTAGGTATGGGTCGTTTTGTTGTGTGGGAATGGGTGTTGACGACATGGTCGTCGGTGTAACGGTAGCGGTGACTGTGAGGGTATATGGTGTTTGTCCAGATTGATTTTCAGTTTTAGAGCATGCGGTAAGGACAGTAACTTGGAGTGTCACAAGGACTACATTGAGAAGTAACTTGATTAGAATTTTCACATCTGGCTCCTAATTTATTGACACTTGTGTACTCAACAAATCCTAATGCTCTCTGACCGTTCCGAACTCATGAGTTCTTTGTGGCAATATATACAGATGTACACGATTTTCTTTGCAAGAGTATTCGACCTCTGGTAACCTTGCGATACAAGCACAAGCAATCCTATACGCAGGGGTAATGCTGGGTTCAAATTCGCCACATTTTACCAGGTTCTCCCAAATTATTTTAAATGTTCTTCGGGGAACTGCCGTGGCAGCCCCTCTTCCCCGGGGCGGATCTGCATACCGAATCATTTCTTTATCATTGAACTTGAAAATATGGTTTTTAGAATTTTGACAAAGGGTTTCGACATCCGTGCCTTCCAATTGTTTTAATTCTGTCCAGACTCCATCAATAGTTTTCTCTGAATGCATAATTGTTATACCTCCATTGCTTATTATAGTCCCTGAGTCAAGTAAACCAACGGCTTTCGCAACTCTCCTAGAAGCGTAAGGCGGGGTTGTGATTTAACGTATTATACAAAGTTCTTGAGGCATTATTATGGAATATTTACCCCAACAGGATATTTACAAGCTGGTGCAGAAGCGCAAGGCGTAGCTCTCATAGGCTTATCGCCCATCCCCCACCCCCTTTTGTATGCTATACTTAGGCACTTACACTGACGGGGTGACTTATGCAGACGAAGGATTTTCTTTCCATATCCGACCTCTCCAGCACCGACCTGAAGCTGCTTCTGGCCGATGCCGTTGAGCTGAAATCCATGGGCTGGACGACCGCGCTCAGCAATAAGACGCTGGCGCTGCTCTTTGAAAAGCCATCGCTGCGCACCCGTGTCAGCTTCGAAATGGCCATGCGCCAGCTCGGCGGCCAGGTGATATACCTTTCGCCTGCCGAAGTGGGTCTGGGCAAGCGCGAATCGGTGCCGGACGTGGCGCGCGTGCTGGCAACATACGTGGACGTCTTGGCCGCCCGCGTTTTCAGCCATGAAACGCTTGAGGTTCTCGGCAGATACGCCGACATCCCCATCATCAACGCCCTTTCCGACCGGGAGCACCCCTGCCAGGCGCTGGCCGACCTGCTCACCATTTTTGAAAACAAGGGAGACCTCAAGGGGCTGACTCTGACTTTCATCGGCGACGGCAACAACGTGGCCGCCAGTTTAGCCCTGGCCTGCGCTCTGGCGGGCATGAACTTTAACATCGCCACGCCCGAAGGTTACGAGCTCAACAGCAACATCATGGAGCGGGCTCAAATATCGGCGGAAAACAGCGGCTCCGAAATCGAAACCGGGCATGACCCGCGCCTCGCGGTGAGGGGTGCCGACGTGGTCTATACCGACACATGGACCAGCATGGGGCAGGAAGCGGAAAACACTGCGCGCATCAAGGCCTTTACGGGCTTCCAGGTGGACAGCGCGCTGATGTCGCTGGCCGACCCTGAAGCCATCTTCATGCACTGCCTGCCGGCGCATCGAGGGCAGGAAGTCTCGGACGAGGTTATCGAGAGCCGCGCCTCGGTGGTATTCGACCAGGCCGTGAACCGCCTGCACGCGCAAAAAGCAGTGCTGGCGCAGCTTCTTGGCGGAACTGGCATCCTGCAGAGCTGCCGCTAGATTGTGTCGCTCTCAAGCTTAAACTGTCATTCACACAGCAACAAGATAATATTGTCATTCCCGCGAAAGCGGGAATCCAGATAAACACTGAGACTGCTGGATTGTCGGGTCAAGCCCGACAATGACAAGGAAATTTTGGGGACTTGTTATTAAAATCAAAATGAGAATTAAAAATCATGGATGCAAATAATCAAAACGCTCCCAAGAGTGAAACTCGTCTTCCCCACACGCGGCCGCTGGTGGCCATCGTCGGGCGGCAGAACGTGGGCAAGTCCACGCTGCTCAACCGCCTGGCCGGCCGGCGCATCGCTATCGTGGAGGACCTGCCCGGGACCACGCGCGACCGCCTCACAGCCGACGTGAGCTGGCTGGATAAAGAGTTCACCGTCATCGACACGGGCGGAGTGGAGGCCAAGGGGAGTTCCTCTTTCACCTCGGAAATCAACCGCCAGGTGGACATCGCCATCGTAGAAGCCGACCAGATACTCTTCCTAGTGGACGCCAAGGACGGCCTGATGCCCAGCGACCAGGACCTGGCAACCCTGCTGCGCCCGGTCAAGGAGCGCGTGATGCTGGTGGTTAATAAGGCCGATAACGATAAGCTGGACATGGCCGCGCCCGAGTTTTCGCGCCTGGGTCTGGGCGAGCCTATAGCCATCAGCGCCTATCACGGCAGGGGCATCAACGACCTGCTGGACGCCCTGCTGGCGCGCCTGCCGGCCTCTCCCGCCGCTACCGCCGTCAAACCCGCTGAGGGACTCAAAATTGCCATCGTGGGGCGGCCCAACGTGGGCAAGTCCATGATACTCAACCGCCTGCTGGGTGAGGAGCGCGTCATCGTGAGCGCCATCCCGGGAACAACGCGCGACGCCATCGATACCGCTATTGACTTTGGCGGTCAAAGCGTTATACTTATAGATACGGCTGGCATCAAAAGGCGGGGTCGTCAGGGCGGCGGGGTGGACAAATACAGCGTCATCCGCTCGCTTGAAGCCATTGACCGCGCAGATATAGCTCTCCTGGTACTCGATGCCGGCGAACTGGTTACGGCACAGGACTTACACGTCGCCGGATATATTCAGCAGGCCTTTAAGGGCGTTATTATTGTAGTGAACAAATGGGACCTGGCTAAGACTTTGGACAAGAATGAAGTCACCCGCTGCCTGCGGGCCAATCTGAAGTTCATGCGGTATGCCTCCATCCTCTACACATCAGCCATGGACGGTACAGGTATATCCGACATTATGCCTCAGGCAATAGAGGTCTACAACCAAAGGCTCAAGCGCATCGGCACAGCCGAACTCAACAGCACGGTACAGCAGGTGCTGGCAGCGCATACCCCCCCTCATAAAGGCATGCATCTTCTAAAATTTTTCTACGCCACTCAGGCGGAAGTCAACCCCCCGACCTTCGTTTTCTTCGTTAATGACGCCGCGCTGATGCACTTCTCGTATCAGCGCTATCTGGAAAACCAACTCCGTCGTAATTTCGGTTTCGAAGGTACACCGCTGCGCCTCATTTTTAAGACCAGAGGTGAGAAGAAATGATAGTCGCCAGGTTCATTCTGGTAGCCCTCATCGGCTATCTTCTGGGTTCGATTCCCTTCGGGCTTATCGTAAGCAAGATGCAGGCCAAGGTCGATATCCGCAACTACGGCAGCGGCCGCACCGGCGGCACTAACGTGCTGCGCACGCTGGGGCGCAAGGCCTTCGTCATGGTGGCCGCAGGCGACGTGCTCAAGGCTGCCGTGGCCGTGCTGCTCGCCGGTGCTATCGTAGGCGACGGCAATCTGAGTATGGGTAATCTCAACCTGGGAAGACTGGCTGCCCAGTCATTGGCCGGTTTATGCGCTATCATGGGTCACATCTTCCCGGTGTTCGCCAAATTCAAGGGCGGGCGCGGCGTGGCCACTTTCATCGGCGGTCTGGCCGTCATCAGCCCGGTAGCCGCCCTCTTCGGCGGAGAAATACTCATCATAAGCGCCGGACTCTCCGGGTTCGCCTCACTCGGCAGCATCACCGGCGTGGTCAGCGCCTACGCTATCATGATACCTCTCACCGTGATTTACGGAGTACCCATCGAATACCTCTATTACGTCCTCATCGGCGCGCTCATTATATTGATCGCCCACCGCGACAACATCAAGCGCCTGCTCTCCGGCAAGGAACGCAAGCTGAACCAGAAGGCCGCCTCGCGTTCCGGCATGGCGGCCTGAGGCGTTCCGGCTCTTTTATTGAGAGATTAACAAGAGCATGGCCAAAATCTGCGTTATCGGCACTACCAGCTGGGGCATGACTCTGGCCATACTGCTAGCCCGCCGGGGAACCGACGTCAAGCTGTGGGCGCGCACCGAGGAAGAGGCCGAAAAGCTGCGCAGCAAGGGCCCCGACCGTCATGTAATGGGCAACACCGCGTTCCCCCCCTCTCTCAGCGTCACCTCTTCGGTTAAAGAGGCGATGTCCCTCGCAAGCGTTGTCATCATGGCTGTGCCGTCCCAGACCATGCGCCAGAACATGCGCATCATCAAACCATATCTGAAGACCTATAAGCTCATCGTCAGCGCCGCCAAAGGCCTCGAAATCGGTTCCAACAAGCGCATGTCCCAAGTCATCGCCGACGAAATAGACCCCGTTTATCACAAGAATATCTGCGTTATATCGGGGCCTAACCTGTTCCGCGAGGTCCTGGATGACCTGCCCGCCGCTGCCGTGGTGGCCGCCAAAAACGAGGCCGTCGCCCAGAAGGCGCAGAAACTCTTCAGCGGGCCGAACTTCTCGGTCTATACCAACCACGACATGATAGGCGTGGAGCTGGGCGGGGCGCTCAAGAACGTCATCGCCCTGGGGGCGGGCATGGTGGACGGGCTGGGCTACGGCGACAACGCCAAAGCCGCTTTCATCACGCGAGGACTGACTGAGATGGCCGCCTTCAGCGTGGCACTGGGAGCCAGCCCCATGACGCTTTCCGGGCTGGCCGGGCTGGGGGACCTTATCGCCACCTGCGCTTCGAACCTCAGCCGTAACCACCAGGTAGGCATGGAACTTACCAGGGGAAGACCGCTGGACGAAATACAGGCATCGATGACGGGCGTGGCCGAGGGTGTCGCTACCACCGCCGCCGTATGGGACCAGGCCAAATTGCTCAATCTGGAAATGCCTATCACTGAGAAAATCTACCGCATTCTTTACCAGGGCGCTGCTGTATGCGATGTCATACCGGAGATACTGGGCACCAGTTGCCGCCACGAACTGGCGGGACGGCGCTGGAAACTCTTCTCCGGCAGGGGCAGGCACAGGCACTAGGCATATATACCTGCCATTGCGAGGGGACCCGATTCAATCGGACGACACGGCAATCTCCGCCAAGTAGTCACCCTTCTTCATGATTCTATTGGCGAGAATGCCATGCCCCTCCAGATGCTTCAGCCGCCCATCGCGGCTTCCAGCATAGAATATCGCACGGTCTGTCCATTCTGGAGGCCATATTGGATGGCCGAAGAATCTGGCGGGGCGGGGAAATGTGCACAGCCAGATTTTACATGGGATAAAAAACACGGTATTAATCGGCGTCCGACTCTACTAATCGGCTTGCCGATGTCCGATATTCTCACGTCGGCCTGTACTTTCGATGAGTTCAAAAGCAACTCCTTGTCACCCATAAAAAGAGGCCGCGCTTTTCCAGCACGGCCTCTTTGATTCTATCGATAGGTGAGAGTCTATTCCGATTCTTTCTTCTTCTTTTTGCCCTCGAAGCTATCGGCCAACTCCTCGAAGAGGCGCTTCTGTTCTTTGGTCAGCTTTTCGGGCGTCGCCACGACGAGCCGCACCAGCTGATCGCCCTTGCCTGAGCGGCGGAAATGCGGGATGCCCTTGCCCTTGAGTATGAACACCTCTCCCGCCTGGCTGCCCGCCGGAACTTTGAGAGGCATGTCGCCGTAGAGCGTGGGAATGGTGACGTCCGCGCCCAGAGCCGCCTGCGCGAAGTTTACTTTGAGGTCGTAAACGATATTGCTGTCCTCGCGGCGGAAAAACTCGTGCGGTTTCACCTGTAAGCCCACGATGAGGTTGCCTGCCATGCCGCCGCGCTCGCCGGCGTTGCCCTGGCCGCTCATCTGAAGGTTCATGCCGTTATCCACACCAGCCGGAATGGTGAGATTGATGCTGCGCTCGAAGCGCTCGTGCCCGCTGCCGTGGCAATGGGTGCAGGCTTCAGTGACTATCTTGCCGCTGCCGCCGCACCTGGGACAGGCGGCGATATTGGTAAAGCGTCCGAAAAGGCTCTGCTGCACGCGCTGCACCCTGCCGCTCCCCTTGCACTCGGGGCACTGTACAGGCTGCGTGCCGGGTTTGGCGCCGCTGCCATGGCACACCGAGCAGTTTTCGGTGCGGGTGATGCGCAGTTCTTTATCCACGCCGAGGGCGGCTTCTTCGAAGGTGAGTTCCAGCAGGTACTGTATGTCGCCGCCGCGCACCGGGGCGGTGCGGCTGGTGGTGGCCGCATCGCTGAAAAAATTGTAAAAATCCTCGAAAATGCTGCCCACGCCGCCGCCCATGCCGCCGAAACCGAAGTCCTCGAAGCCGCGTGAAGCCCCGTCCACTCCGGCGTGCCCGAAGCGGTCGTAGGCGCGGCGCTTTTCGGGGTCGCACAGCACCTGGTAGGCCTCGCTGGCTTCCTTGAACTTGTCTGATGCGCCGTCCCTAGCATTTTTATCCGGATGATACTGGAAGGCCAGTTTGCGGAAAGCCTTCTTGATATCATCTTCGCTGGCGTCCCTGCTCACGCCCAGCACTTCATAATAATCGCGTTTTATAGCCATGTCAGCCCCTATTTCGCCCTTCTGGATTCCTTGGAAAAATAGTCGAAAAATACGTATGCGAAGGCCGCCGTCCTGGCCCATCCGGGCACCGCCTGGTGGCGCATTATGTTAACCATGTACTGCCTGGTGGACTTCGGCCTGCGGTGCATCTCCATGCGAACAGAGGTTTCCTCAGCCTGAGCGAGCCGGCGGTCGTAGAGCTTGCGCCGGGCGGGGTCGCTCAGTACCTCATAAGCCTCGATGATGCCCTTCAGCTTCTTGTTGGCCCAGGCCTCTTTTCCCGGATTGTGGTCGGGATGATAGCGCATGGCCTTTTTGCGGAAGGCCGCTTTTATCTGCGGGGTGCTCGCATCACGGCGCACCGTAAGAACCCTGTAATGGTCGCGAGTTGTTGCCAAACCGATACTCTTTCCTCAGGTAGGCATTGTTATTAATGCCGAAGGCTCGACCTCATCCCTTATGTCCATAGGAAAAGTTACTGTCTTGCCAGATCCTTCGCCCGCCTGTGGCGGACTCAGGATGAGAATAATTCGGACTTAGGAGCGAAGGGCTGGAAAAATGTCTCCAGCCCTTCGTTTTTTCACCAGCTATATTATAGCCTCACCGTGGTCTAAACGCTAGACCTCACGGAATTCGCCTTCAACGGTGCCCTCGTCGGGTTTGCCACCGGGAGGCGGTTCGGTGTCACCCTGCTCTCCGCCCTGAGGAGGAGGCTGTTGGCCCTGGCCACCTTGCTGTCCATAGACGTGACTTCCGGCCTTCTGCATAGCCTTCGAGAGTTCCTCTGTGGCGCTCTTCATGCGCGAGGTATCGTTTGCCGTGATGGCCTGCTTGAGCTCACTCACCTTATCTGTTATCTCGGTAGCGATATCGGCAGGTATCTTGTCTTTGTTATCCGCCAGCATCTTCTCGGCCTGATAAGCCATGCTGTCGGCCATATTGCGCGCCTCGGCTTCTTCCTTGCGCTTGGTGTCTTCGGCGGCATGAGCCTCGGCCTCTTTCTGCATCTTGTCGATATCTTCCTTGGAAAGGCCTGTAGAGACGGTGATGGTTATCTTCTGTTCCTTGCCGGTGCCCTTGTCGCGCGCCTTGACGTTGAGGATGCCGTTGGCATCGACGTCGAAGGTCACCTCTATCTGGGGGATGCCGCGCGGGGCGGGCAGGATGCCGTCCAGCACGAACTTGCCCAGCTGGCGGTTGTCGGCGGACATGGGGCGTTCGCCCTGCAGCACGTTGATCTCCACGCTGGGCTGATTGTCGGAGGCCGTGCTGAACACCTGTGTCTTGGAGGTGGGGATGGTGGTGTTGCGCGTGATGAGCGGCGTGGCCACCCCGCCCATGGTCTCGATGCCCAGAGTGAGCGGCGTCACGTCGAGGAGAAGAACATCCTTGACCTCGCCCTTGAGAACGCCGGCCTGGATGGCGGCGCCCACGGCCACCACCTCGTCCGGGTTGACGCCCTTGTTGGGCTCCTTGCCGAAGAGTTCTTTGACCTTCTGCTGCACCAGCGGCATGCGCGTCTGGCCGCCGACGAGGATGACCTCGTCAATCTGGGAGGCATTTTTGCCGGAATCGGCGAGCGCCTGGCGGCAGGGCCCCATGGTCTTTTCCACCAGGTCCATCACCAGTTGCTCCAGCTTGGAACGCGACAGGTTGATGTTGAGATGTTTTGGCCCGCTGGCGTCGGCAGTGATGAAGGGCAGGTTGACATCGGTGGACTGCACGGTAGATAGTTCTATCTTGGCTTTCTCGGCAGCTTCCTTGAGACGCTGCATGGCCATCTTGTCCTTGCGCAGGTCGATGCCCTGGTCGCGCTTGAACTCGTCCGCCAGCCAGTCCATGATTTTCTGGTCGAAGTCGTCGCCGCCCAGGTGCGTGTCGCCGGCGGTGGACTTCACCTGGAAGGTGCCCTCTCCCAACTCAAGAATGGAGATATCGAAGGTGCCGCCGCCCAGGTCGTACACGGCGATGGTCTCGTCTTTCTTTTTATCCAGGCCGTAGGCCAGCGCTGCCGCCGTGGGCTCGTTGATGATGCGCAGGACTTTCAGCCCGGCGATTTGCCCGGCGTCCTTGGTGGCCTGGCGCTGCGAGTCGTTGAAATAGGCCGGCACGGTGATAACGGCCTCCGTCACCTTTTCGCCCAGATAGGCCTCGGCATCGGCCTTGAGCTTCTGCAGTATCATGGCCGAAATTTCGGGCGGGCTGTATTCCTTGCCTCCCATGACCATCCTGACTTCGTTATTGGGGCCGCGCGTCACTTTATACGGCTTGCGCTTGGCGTCTTCTTCAACTGTAAGTTCGCGCCCGGACGGTTCGCCGAACTTGCGTCCCATGAAGCGCTTGGTAAGATAGATGGTATTCTCTGGATTGACGATGGCCTGACGGCGGGCTACCTGCCCCACCAGCCTCTCGCCGGTCTTGCTGACCGCCACCACCGAAGGGGTGATATTGCCGCCCTCGGCTGAGGGGATAACCACCGGCTCGCCGCCCTGCATGACGGCTATTTCACTGAAAGTGGTGCCCAGGTCGATTCCAACTGCTTTTGACATGTTCTAAATACTCCTCTCTTTGTACTAAAAGTAATTGATTTCCGAAATTCTAAGCACTAAGCACCAAATCCTAAATAAATCCAAATGACCGAATGCCTCATTTTGAATTTTTAACTTTGACATTATTTAGTATTTAGATATTAGAATTTAGAATTTTTCGTATTATTCTTCCATCGAAGACTCGTTTTCCGAATCCCCTTCGCCGTTGCCGACCATCACGCGGGCCGGTCTGAGAACCCGGTCGGCCAGCTTGTATCCCTTTTCCAGTTCCATCACTACCAGACCTTCAGGACCGGGGGCCGAGCCGGAGGCCTCGTGCAGGTTAGGGTCGAAGAACTCGCCCTGCGCTTTGATGGCAGTGAGCCCTACTGACTCTAGAACGCTTTCCAGCTTGCGCGCGATGCCGTTGATGCCTCCCACCCACGGTTCTTTAGCCATGGATGGCGGCACAGCGCCGACAGCACGCTCGAAATCGTCCAGCACGGGCAGTATTTTGAGGATTAGCCCGGCATTAGCGTATTTGGCGGCGTCGATTTTGTCCTGTTCCAGTCGCTTCTTAAAATTGACGAAGTCCGCCTGCCCGCGCTGCCAGCCTTCCAAGTATTCCTGAGCCTTGGCTTTGGCGTCTATGATCTCCTGTTTGAGCGCGGCGATATTTACCACGGGCTCTAGCTCCTCTGGCCTTTCTCTTATTTCACCACGCTCCGGCATGTCTTCGAATCTGGGATCAAGCATCTTTCCATCCTGTAAAGATTAGTTGTGCGTTTCGCGGCCATGCCCCCTGGGCATAACGCCGTATAGTTCGGTCACCAGCAGACTGATAAGGGAGGAAACATAGCTTATAACGGCTATGGTGCGCTCGTATTCCATGCGAGTGGGCCCCACCACGGCGATGCTGCCGAGCGGCTCATCCGGCAGTCCGTAGCGGCTGATGACCAGGCTGCAGTCCTGCACGGCTTCGTCCTTGTTCTCGCGCCCGATGATGACGCGTATCCCGTGTTCGGCCGGGTTTTCAGGTATCATCAACTCGGCCAGCTTCTTCTGTTCCGCCAGGTTGATAAGATTGACCAGGCGCGGCCCCTGGCTGAACTCCGGCTGGTTGATGAGGAAATGCCAGCCTTCGAGGAAGAGCCCCTGCCCGCTCTGCGCGTCCTCGGCCTGCATCATGTGAAGCACGTGTTCCGCCACGCGTCTTTCCGCCGGCGTAAGGTTTTCCATTTTGGAGGCTATTTGCGCCGCAGACTGCGTGGCAAAGAGCTTGCTGAGGCGTCCCGCCATATGCGTCAACGTTTCCTGGGTAGAGGGCTCTTCGAAATTCACCAGTTGCTGGCGCACCTTGGCCCCATGCAGCACCAGCACCACCAGGGCCATTTGCGGCTGGATGGATACCAGCTCCATGTGCTTGAATTTGGCGGCCGCCGGGCGCGGCGTGGTCACCACGGCCACGTTTTTAACCTGCTGTGCCAGCAATGTAACCGCCAGGTTGAGCCACTCCTCGAGTTTGTCCTCTACCTGGTGGAAGAGGTGGTTGATAAGAAACTGTTCCTCCAGTGGCAGTTCAATGCCCTTGAGCGAGCCGACGTAGTGCCGGTAACCCTTGTCCGAGGGCACGGAACCCGCGGCGTGATGCGGGCGCGAGATATAGCCTTCTTCCTCCAGGCGGACCACATCGTTGCGCACGGTGGCCGAGCTCACGTCCAGCCCGCACTCGTCCAGCACGCTGGATGAGGATACGGGCATAGCCCGCGAGATATACTGGCGGATGATGGAGCTAAGGATTAATTCTTCACGAGGTCGCAGCATATAATTAGCAATCTATTGTTGAGACTGCTAACAATTTAGCATGTCTAACACTGTTTTGTCAAGGGGTATAGGTCCAATTATTGACGCTTGAGGCAGGTGCGCCTCCTCCCTCTCTAGTACTGATTGACACCCACCCGCATCACGTGTAGTATGGACTCAATCAAAACGCCGAGTACTGTAAATATGAAAGTGCTAAAAGCCCTGGCCAGCACGCTGCTAAGTCTGCTGCTTTTCCTTTGCCTCACGGTGATGGGGGTGGCCATCACTATAAACGCCACGGCGCTCAACTCCGGCTTCGTTACCGCTCAGATCGATAAACTCGACGTGGTAGCTCTGTTCAACGAAGAAGTCCTCCCTGAACTGCAAAAAGATGAACAACTGGCCGCCCATCCTGAACTAATTTCCAGCCTGAAGAGTGCGGTGACCCACAACGCCCCCGCCCTCAAAAGCGCCGTTACCAAAGCCGTTTCCGACATATACGAATATCTGTTGCATGGCGGGACGCTGAACCTGCGCAGTACGCTTAAAAACAGCATCCTCGACCCGCGCCTGGCCATATCTATTCTGAACGACATCGACTTCAGCACTGTTGTCCGCGACTGGTTGTTACAAAGCCTGCCGCCGGAAGGAGTGGTCGTCGCGGGTTTTAACATCAACCTCACGCCGTACATAGACAGCATCATACCCGTCATCGAACCGTATTTCAAAGAGCAGCTTAGCCTGCTGATTCCCAAACTTTACGATTTTATCCTGGGTGCCAGTTCCGCCCTTGACCTCAGCATTCCAATAAGTCCAGTGCTGGATGATATCGCCTCGACCCTGAAATCGGCCTTCCTGGCTTCCCCACCTCCTTCGCTTGCCGGTTTGCCCCGGGCACTGCTTTCTCCCGCTTTTGACATATTCTGGGCGCAAACCGTGTCCCAGATGCCTGCCAATATCGACCTCAACTCGTCCGAAATAGGTTTGGGACAGCCAGCAGAAATAGGACAAGCGCTGGATAGCGCCCAGAGCAGCCTCGCTGAAGCCAGACGCTGGGTCGTATATTACCAGGAGGGCTTCTGGGCGCTGGTCGGACTGAGCGTCTTACTCATTCTTTTCATCATCCTGGTAAACCGCAATGTAAAAACTACCTGCCGCATACTGGGAGGGACATTCATGACCTATGGAGTTACCGAGGCAGCCGGCGTGATAATCTCACGCGGGCTGATACATAACCAGATGGCATCAGCGCTCACGGGGGTTCCACCTTCAATGCAACCCTGGCTGGTGCAGCTCATCGACAGCCTTATGAACCCTCTCCTCATCTTTGCCATATCCTGCGCTGTGCTGGGAGTGATTCTGTTTGTCGTTTCGTTCCTTTATCGCAGGACGCAGGGAAAATCCGTCCCTGCTTGACGTTTACCGCTGACCACCCCCGCGATTACGCACGAGCTTAATCATCGCGAAACGCCTGTCCTCCCCGTCCGATTTTCGCCCAAAGCCACTATTATGCTATGCTATAAAGAATTAATCCACCGGAGTTGAAATGAAGCTGGGACCATTGGAAATAATCGTTATTCTTATTATAGTCGGCGTTATCCTATTGGTTTTCCGAGGTATGCCCGGCCGCAAAGCTGTCGCGCCTCCGCCTCCAGCTCCACCACCACCTATCAGGGTCAGGCGTCCCACCGCCACCGAGATTGAGGAGGAGTGCATCAAGGCAAGCCGACGGAACCGTCTGCGCTGGTTGGGTGGAGCATTCGTTGTGATCGGGATCATCTTGTTGGCTGGCACGTTCAAGGCGTTCAATTTTATTTTCATGATGTCTACCGGAGCCGGCCTCATCATCCTCCTCGGCATCGTCGTCCTCTTTTTGTCCGCCCGCCGTTAACCCTGCAACGCTTGACAGTCTGTAAGGCGGATTGTTAAACTGCCATTCTGATACCATCGCGGAGAGTAAATTTATCGTATGAAAAAGGTCGGCATAGCCTATCACCCCCTCAATGCCCGTTCGCCTGAACTGACGCGCAAGCTGGCTTCAATTCTGGAGTCGCAAGGGTTGGAACACTGGCAGAGCTCGGCCTGGGATGAGGCAGAGCTGCGCCCGCATTTCCCGGGTACCGACCTCATCCTTACCGTCGGCGGTGACGGCACCATCCTGCGCGTGGCCCAGATACTCGACGGCGCTCCCATCCCCATCACCGGCGTCAACCTGGGACAGCTGGGATTCCTTACCGAGATTCCGCCGGAAGACGGCGGTGAAAGGCTGCTGGCGCTCCTGGCCGGAAAGGGCTGGCTCGACAAACGCGCCATGCTCGATGTTGTGTTGCACCAAACCGTGAACGGCAAAAAGGAAACTCGCAGCTTTCACGTCTTGAACGATGTGGTAATGGCTAGAGGCGCCATCGCCCGCATTATAGAGGTTACCGCCAGCGTGGATGGCGCCAAAGTAGACACATATAAGGCCGACGGCGCGCTGGTGGCAACTGCCACCGGCAGTACGGGTTACGCTCTGGCCGCCGGAGGCCCCATCCTCAACCCGCAATCGACACACCTGCTGCTGGTACCTATCCTGCCGCATCTTTCCATGCACTACCCGCTGGTGCTGCATCCCACGAACATCATCAATCTCAAGTTGTCGACCACCAATCCGGCCACTCTCAGCATCGACGGGCATATCAGCATCGAGCTTCACGACGGGGCGAGCATAACGGTGAAAGCCAGCGCCAAGCGTACCCGTTTTTTGAGAGTTGACCCGCCAGCGCATTTCTATGCCTCGCTGGGTCGCAAACTAAGGGGAGAATTTTATGCCCTACAAGATTGAAAAAGCTCGCATAGACGATGCCGTCGATATACAAAAGATGGTCAATTCCTTCGCCGAGCGTGGCGAGATGCTGCCAAGGCCGCTCTCGGAAATATACGAGAACATCCGCGATTTCTTCGTGGTGCGCGAGTCGGGCGGGGTTGTGGCCTGCGCCGCTCTTCACATCGCCTGGAGCGACCTGGCCGAGGTGAAGTCACTCGCCGTCAGCGAAGAGCACCGCCGTAAAGGTCTGGGTGAAAAGCTGGTAAAAGCCTGCCTGGACGAAGCTAAAGCGCTCGGCATTCTCAATATATTCTGCCTGACCTATGTCAAGCCATTCTTTGAGAAATGCGGCTTTGTGGAAGAGGACAAGGCCACTTTACCCCACAAAATATGGGGCGAGTGCTACCGCTGCCCCAAGTTCCCCAACTGCGACGAAGCCGCCCTCATATACCGGGTCAAGCAGCCGTGAAGGACTACCGCACGATCTCCAGCCGCTACGTCTATAAGGGGCACAATATCCGCCTGCGCGTGGATGGCGTCGTGCTGCCCTCGGGTAAAGAGACCGTGCGCGAGGTGATAGAGCACAACGGCGCGGTGGCCATAGTAGCCATAGACGAAGCGAAGAACGTGCTTTTAGTGCGTCAGTTCAGACACGCGGCAAACAAGGAGTTGCTTGAAATTCCCGCCGGAGGCATCGACCTCGGCGAGACCCCTGAGGAAACCGCCCACCGCGAGATGCAGGAAGAGACCGGTTATGCCCCCGGCAAGCTGGAGGCCCTGGGAGGGTTTTATTCGGCCCCAGGATACGCCAGCGAATATTTGCACCTTTTCCTGGCGACGGAGCTCGCGCCCGCGCGCCTAATAGCGGATGATACTGAAGAGATAAAAGTGGTCAAGATGCCGCTTGTCGAGGCTGTCGAGCTTATCCATAAAGGCGGCATCCAGGACGCCAAGAGCATCGCCGGGCTGCTGTACTATCTGAAATTCAAAACCAGATGAGCGTTGAGCCTGATTGTTGAAGTAAATCCGGCTGATTGACCAGACTCAAGCCTAGTTGCATCTCACGCAAAGCGAGACTATACTAAACGAAATTACAAAGAGGGAGGAAAAATGAAAAAAATACTGGTGGCTGTTATCGTGGCTGTTGCCATTGTGGCAGGCATCGGGTTATTTGCCGCGCCTGTCCTCGCCGGAGGACTCTTCCGTTCAGGAACCACACAGCTTGATGCCACCCCTCCCTGCTGCACAACAACAGCTCCCGTAGCGGCCGGTTGCTGTTCTGGAGGAGCAGCCGCCCAAACTACCGCCACCCCGGTTTCCGAGGATTGCTGCAACAAGTAAGCACCAGATTTATCAAGTGAGGTTCTCAATCGCAGGGCGGGATAAAACCCGCTCTTTCTGTTTACCTCATGCCAAGGTGCTAAAAAAGCGGGAGCATGTCAGAGCCGTGCTTTTTCCCAATCGATGGTGGAGCGACAGAGCCCCGGAAGTCAATCCAAGCTTAACAGGCTCAAACATCCGGAATAAGACTCCACCAACCCTTCACTATACCTACCTTCCGTCTTTCATGATATTATCCCAAATAATATTTTACGCTGTATCTGACAACCTATTGACTTTATTCTGTCCATTGATTTACTATATTGCAGGCGTTAATGCGCATATAGGTGAATAACAAAATTTTCCAAATAGGGGATATAGTAGAATGAAACACAAGAAATTAGCGATTTTTGAAGGGACTATGTGCTGCGATTCGGGCGTCTGCGGGGTTGAACCGGACAAGATTCTGGTAGAATTCGCCGACACGCTCAAGAAACTGAAAAAAGACTACCCGGAAATGCAAATTCAGCGCGCCAATATGTCGCACAACCTGGACGTATACCGCCAGAACCTGGACATCTTGCAGATGATAAAGGCCAAAGGCGTTGGCATCTTACCCATTATCAGCATCGACGGTAATATCATCTCCCAGCAAAAATACATGAAGTACGAAGAACTGAAGCAGGCGCTCGAGGCTTGAGGCCGGGTTAAACCGGATAAAGAGAGGTCTACATGAAACAACTGACACGCGCAGCCCAGGCTCTATCCGACGAGACCCGGCTCCGTATACTGAACTTACTCATGGTCCAGGAATGCTGCGTCTGCGAGGTGATACAGGCTCTCGAAATTTCGCAGACCCGCGCTTCGCGCAACTTAAAGATTCTAGATGACGCCGGGTTTCTCAATATGCGCACCGACGGCCTGTATACTCTTTATTCGCTCCGCGATACAGGTGCCAACGGATTTTATGCCAATCTGCTCGATGCGGTAAAAAAGGAGATGCAAGCCAACGAGACAGCTAAAAAAGACGTAATGCGCTTGAAGCAATCCAAGCGCGTCGGACCCGGCTGCGTGTCTTGCTAGACCGCCATTTTCTTGAAACAGAGTGCCAGCCGTCAGTCTGCGGAATACAGTATAAATAAACATGGACGGAAGGAGCAGCAAAATGAGCGAGAACAGCACTCCCGACACGGGCGGAGTCCCCTCAGAGCAAAAACCGGTCGTTCCCTGGGCCAGGTGGAAAACGGTAATGTTGATCGTCGTTGGCCTGGTGGCGATCGGACTGACCGTGAATTCCTCTATAAGGTATGAAGCTGCGCACCAAACTTCATCAATAATTCCGCATCCGCCGCCCACTTATACAGGGGAAACGCCCCTCAACATCGCCTCAATATCAGAGGCATATGGCTCAAACAACGACTTTGTGATGGTCATTACTCCCTGCCCCGATGCTGCTTTGAATACCTCCATTACAAACCTCACGGTACAAGCAGCCAATAAAATACGTTCTACTGACCGCATTTATGTGGGCGTATTCATCTTGCCGGCCAACAATTCCCTGACCTATCCTACCCTGACTATGAAGCTGTTTACCCAGGCTGCGAGTGCATTTCCGGTAACTCTGCGATCAAATATCACGGCGGACACTATTTACAACCAGTATCTCGACCGCAAATTCTTGCGCTGAAGGACGGAAAAGAATATGGATGCATGGATTCAGGATATCCTTAAGGGTCAGACGTTCGGTTTCACGGTGCTGGTCGCCTCCTTCCTTTTCGGGCTGTCTTCGGCCGCAACCACGGCAGGCTGCGGCGGGCTTCCCGCCATGCTGGTAATCCTCGGTTATACGGGATCCAGTAAGGGCGGGAATCGCGGTCAGTTGCTTACCGCCGCCGCGGCATTTGCGCTCTCTTCGATAGTCATTTTGGGTGCGCTCGGAGCCGTTATGGCATTCGCCGGCGGAGACATTATGGCATCCACTGGCAGGCTCGGTTTTTATGTTAAAAAAGTTCTCGGTTTCGCCTGCTTAATTCTCGGACTTTCGGCGCTCGACTGGCTGCCGATGCGCTTTCCCACCTTTAAGCTAGCTACAGAAAAACTTCCCAGCGGTACGTTGGGTGCGCTGCTTCTTGGAGCCACCGTGGGTCTGGCAACCGCGGGATGCGCCGCCGCCTGCTCTCCGTTACAGCTTCCTATAGTTCTGGGGTTGGCCGCTCTACGCGGTAAAGTGCTGGAAGGAACTATCATATTAATCGTATTCGCTATCGGCTTTGTAGCCCCGCTGGTGGCGGTCATGCTCGGCCTGGGCATGGGACGAGCCACCAAGTTTATGGAAAAAATGGATAAACCGCTTCGTTATATATCCGGTATTTTACTTATACTCGTCGGTTTCTGGCTGCTATCGCAGATTAAAACGGGGACATTGACCGGCTGGTAATCAAATGAGGCTTCTTTGAAGGGGTGGGAGTCGGATGAACTCGTTGGAGATATGCCTTTACTCGATTAAGGAGGGTGGATAGATGCAGGAAGGGAAGGAAAAAGGAATCGAGAAAACAGGGCCAACTTTCATGTTACAAAGTTTTCCAGACGGCAGTTTTTAAAACGGGTAAGCCTCGCGATGGGTGGGGCGGCTATAGCATCTATTTCGCTCCCGTCAGCTTGCAAATCTCCCAGCGGTACCACCACGTACACAACCACTAATGTTAATACCTCCACGACTACTACCCCGACTTCAACCACTCCAGCTTCAACCACCACCACGCCGACATCGGCTACACCCACCCCAAGCTCAACCATACCGACTACGAGTACTCCCGCCACGACCGGTTTTTCTTACGTTCATCCCACTGCAATACCCCCGCTTATCAAAGTACCAATACCGAATGTGAAATCGCCACCGACCGTATGTATTCCCAGGATCACTTATGGGCCAAGTCTGTATCAGCCAACATAGTGGTGGTCGGAATTTCTGCCATACTAGAAAAGATACTGGGTGAACCATTCAAGATATCGGACGCTGTAGTCGGTAGCGTTCTGGCCCAGGGGGATAGTTTCGTGACTATCGAAGGGTTTAAAATCAGCGCCGACCTCCGAGCCCTGTCAGTGGGACAATTGTTCAAGTTAATCAATTTTTAAAAGGATGGATGCTCCAGGGTCAGGTAATCCAGCCCTTAGTTATTGATGTTTATAACACCGGCTGGGTGATAGCCATTCAACTCGGTAAACCCGATGAACTCAAGACTCTGCTGACCGCGCTACAATACCGGGATCTCGTCGCCGCCAAGAAATAAAACTTTTAAGGTATTTACGAGCATATCCGAACGGAGGGCGGGAATTAACACCCGCCTTCTTTCATTTTGCCCTAATCGAGGGATTTTCCAGGGTGTCGTCCTGAGGAAGTTCCGCCGTGGCGGAACGACGTGAGGACCCCGAGGTAGGGAGGCACATTCTCCGTCCTTTGCTGGCCTTAGGCAAGCCGAAAGGGATTTTCCCATTTGTCCCTTCCCCAGGGTTTCGTGCTAGAATAAACCCACGCCATGAGAGAAATCGACGTAAAGGAAGTCACACAGGCCGTCGCCAGGTTGTGTCAGAAGACCAACTTCGAGCTGGGCGCAGACGTGCTTGAAGCACTTAGAAAAGCCCGCGAGCGCGAGAGTTCCCCCATCGGGAAAGAGGCCCTCGACAGGCTGCTGGAGAACGCTCAACTGGCTAAGGCTGAAAACCTGCCCCTGTGCCAGGACTGCGGCGCGGCGGTAGTGTTCCTGGACATCGGCCAGGACGTGCACCTTACCGGCGGCGACCTCTATACTGCCGTCGCCGAAGGCATCAGGCAGGGCTATAAAGAGGGTTACCTGCGCAAATCCATGGTGACCCATCCGTTTACAGGACGTCTGAATACGGGAGACAACACCCCGCCGGTTATACACACAGAGGTCGCGCCCGGCGATAAAATAAAAATCGGCTTCATGCCCAAGGGAGGCGGCGCCGAGAACATGAGCCGTCTCGTCATGCTCAGGCCAGGCGCCGGAGAGCAGGGAATTGCAGATGCCGTCGTCAGCGCCGTCAAAGAGGCCGGCGGCAACCCCTGCCCGCCCCTAATCATCGGGCTGGGTATCGGCGCCACCGCCGAGAAAGCCATGCTGATGGCCAAGCGCGCGCTGCTGCGTCCCGCCGGCTGGCCCAGCTCCGACCCTGAAACGGCTGAATTGGAGTGGAAGGTGCTTGAAGCGGTCAACAAGCTGGGCATCGGGCCGCTGGGGATGGGAGGCATTGTGACTGCTCTCGCGGTGCATGCCGAATCCCGCCCCTGCCACTTCGCCAGTTTGCCGCTCGCCATCAATCTCCAGTGCCACAGCGCCCGCCACGCGGAGGTGGTGCTGTAGTGGCTATCTGGAGCATCGAGACCCCTATCGGAGACAATATGCGCAAGAAGCTGTGCGCCGGAGACTCCATCTCGCTATCGGGCGTCATCTACACAGCGCGCGATGCCGCCCATAAAAGGCTGGTAGAGGCACTGAAAAGCGGCCAGCCTTTGCCCTTCGACATCAAGGGGCAGACCATCTACTACATGGGGCCCACGCCCGCCCGCCCGGGGCAGGTCATCGGCTCCTGCGGCCCCACCACCAGCGGGCGCATGGACGCCTTCACACCGGCTCTGCTGGCTGCCGGACTGGGGGCCATGATAGGCAAGGGCGAGCGCTCGGCGGAGGTGAAAGAGGCCATCAAGAAGCAGCGCGCCGTCTATTTCGTCACTTACGGGGGAGCCGGGGCTCTGCTGGCAAAGACCGTGAGGAAAGCGGAGGTGGTGGCCTATCCCGAGCTGGGAGCCGAGGCCGTGATGAGGCTGGAGGTGGAGGACTTCCCGGTCATCGTGGCCAGCGACATGCACGGCGGCGACCTCTTCGAGCAGCAGATAGCTAAATACCGCCGCAAGTAGGAGTAGAACATGCAAGACTGTATCTTCTGCAAGATAGTCGCGGGGCAAATCCCCAGCACGAAGGTTTTCGAGGACGAGCGCGTCTTCGCCTTTCGCGACATCCACCCCCAGGCTCCCACACACATACTCATCATTCCCAAGAAGCACTATGCCAACCTGGCCGCGCTTGACGAGAAAGACCAGCCGCTGATGGGCTCCCTGCTGCACGTGGCTAATAAACTGGCTAAAGAGGAAGGCATCGCGCAGAAGGGTTATAGAGTGGCCGTCAACTGCGGGCCACAGGGGGGCCAGGTGGTGCAGCACCTCCACGTGCACCTGCTGGGCGGGCGGGAGATGGCGGGGGAGCTGGGGTAACTTCCCAATTGTCCATGCTGGAGGCCAGAGAGGCTGGCCGAAGCATCTGGAAGGGAGGTCTCCTCGCCCCTTGCGGGAGACGATTAAGAGCCTGCCCTGAGCAAAGCCGAATGGGTGAGGGGTATTCCATAACTCTCACCCTCACTTACGTCTCTCCCGTCGAGGGAGAGAAAAAATAGTTGCGGAATGGGATTCTATCCCAGCCTGTCCAGCGCAGATTTCAGGTCCGGCGGCAAAGGCGAGGTGAACTCCACACTCTTGCCCGTGGACGGCAGCTTGAAGCTCAGGCGCTGCGCATGCAGGAACTGGCGTACCACCAAATCCGACTTCGACCCGTAGGTGGCATCCCCTACGATGGGGTGCCCCACCGAGGCGAAATGCACCCGTATTTGATGCGTTCGGCCTGTCTCCGGCCTGGCTTCCACCAGCGTATAGCCGTCGTAAACCTTGAGCGCGGTGTAGGCCGTGCGCGCCGGGCGGCCTGAGTCTGTTATGGCCATCTTCTGGCGGTGGGCGCGGTCGCGCCCGATGGGGGCGTCAATAATACCTTTTTGAGGGGTGACTTTCCCTTTTACCAGAGCGACGTAGGCCTTCTTGACCTCACGCGACTTGAACTGAGCCGAGAGGTTTGCCAGAGCGCCGCGAGTCTTGGCTATCAGGATAAGCCCTGAGGTGTCCTTGTCCAGGCGGTGCACTATGCCGGGGCGAGCGGGGTTGTCGCTCTCGGGGAGGTCAGGCAGATGGGACAGCACGGCGTTGACCAGTGTGTGAGCGGGATTGCCGGGGGCGGGGTGAGTCGTCATGCCGGCAGGCTTGTCCACCACCAGCAGGTCGTCATCCTCGTAAATGATGCTGAGAGGTATGTCCTCAGCCAGCAGTTCACTGGGTTCGGGGGGCGGAATAGTGATGCAGACTTCATCCCCTTTTTTCAGCTTGAGGCCGGGCCTGGCGGGTTTTCGGTTGAGCGTGACGTGGCCATCTTCGATGAGCTTCTGGATGAAGCTGCGGGATAGCTCCGGCAATTGCTGAACTATGAAGAGGTCGAGGCGGACGTCCGCGCTACCGGCTTTCAGCAGAAGCGCTTTTTCCATCGCTACGCTCCTCATTGGAGGCGCGGATGAGGTTGAAGGCCAGCAGTATGCCGCCCACTACCAGGGACGAGTCGGCTATATTAAAATCGGGCCAGGGGCCCACCTTGATAAAATCTGTGACATGCCCGATAAAAGCGCGGTCGATGAGGTTGCCCACCGTCCCGCCCAGTATCAAACCGAGCGCCAGCATGGTGGTCTTCCACCTGAGGAAGGTGAAGCGTTTGCTGAGCCAGAGCGCGATATAGAGGACAACTACCACGCCGATGGACGAGATGATGCTAAGGATAATTCGCGAGTCCTGGAATATGCCGAAGGCCGCCCCGGTGTTGCTGCCGTGGGTTATGCGGAAAAAACCCGTTTCGGGCCAGGAGCCGTAGAGGGGGATGGCGTTCTTTACCCATAGCTTGGTGAGCTGGTCAAGCGTCACCACCACGGCGGCGGTCACATAGAAAAGGGGAGACAGGCGTGGTGTCTTATCTGGCATTTTTCTGGGCGTCATTCATGCACAGTTTGGCCGTCGGCACGGCTTCCAGGCGGGCCAGCTCGATTGAGCGGCCGCACTTCTCGCATATCCCGAAGGTTCCAAGGTCGAATTTCTTGAGAGCGGTCTCGATGTCCGCCAGCTCTTCGCGGACTCGCTGCTCCTGGGCCACCATATTCTCCAGGTCGGCGGTCTCGGTGGCTTCTTCCTCGCGTTTGCCGAAAGGGCTGCCCTCGCGCCTTTCCTCTGAAGAACGATTGGCGCGTATGTGCTCCATCTGCTCGGTCAAGCGCTTGCGTTCTCTCTCCAGACGAAGCCGGATCAGCTTGTAATTAACATCGGTCATCGCCTTCTCCTGCGGTTATACTAACCTGCTTTTGAGTACCCCGATACTGCGTTGAATTAAATTGCGAAAAGTCCGGTGATAAATATAAAAGGCGCTCAGCCAGGACTAGCTGGCAAAGAATAACCCGCATCGAGCCGCCCACAGGCGTGGAAGGCTCAATCGCGCCGCCGGGGAGATATACATGTCTGCCACTACCAACCAGTGTAGCCTATTTTTTCACATTATTCAATAGCGTTACTAGAAATCCGAAATCTTAATATCTAAATGCTAAACAAAAACGGATTGAAAAAACCCTTGCCTATCCCCTTTATCCCCTTCCCACAGGAAGGGGAAATGATTTCTTAAGAGGGGCCTGCGCCCCTCTTAGACGCCCCGTTTTAGGAACACTAAAATCATCCATACAATGCCGCCGGCGAAATTCCACTCGCTTGCGATAAACAAACTGCAGTTTGCCACTATGCGGGCATGAGATTATAATTATGGCACTTTGGACACAGTGAAACCCGACCTCAGCGTGCAGCTCGCGCCCCGCAACCGGCGCGGATTGCTCCTTGCCAACCCGGTGATGACGGCTTCCGGTACCTTCGGCTACGGCGAAGAGATGAGTGGACTGTGCGACATCCAGCGCCTGGGGGCCATCGTCTGCAAGGGGACGACGCTCGCGCCGCGCGAGGGCAACAAGCAGCCCCGCATTGCCGAGACGCCGGAGGGCATGCTCAACGCCATCGGTCTGCAAAACATGGGAGTGGACGCGCTTATCCGCGACAAGGCACCGCTGTGGGCTAAATGGAGAGTCCCGGTCATCGTCAACATCGCCGGGGAGCGTATCGAGGAATATGCGGAACTGGCAAAGAGGCTCGACGGCGTGCCCGGCGTGAGCGGCATAGAGGTCAACATAAGCTGCCCCAACGTGGCTGCCGGCTGCATGGAGTTCGGCTCGAACCCCGAATCCGCCGCCGCCGTGACGAGAGCAGTGAGGCAGGCCACTACACTGCCTGTCATTGTAAAACTCACCCCCAACGCCGCCGATATAGTAGGCATAGCGCAGGCTGTGGCCGGGGCCGGGGCTGACGTGGTCTCACTTATCAACACCCTCAAGGGCATGGCCATAGACATCAAAAAGCGCAAGCCCATTCTGGCTAATACCACGGGAGGGCTATCCGGCCCTGCTATCAAGCCGGTAGCGCTCTATATGGTCTATCTGGTAGCCGGGGCGGTGGACGTGCCGGTCATCGGGGGCGGGGGCATCATGACAGCCGAGGACGCTTTAGAATTCCTCATGGCCGGGGCCAGCGCGGTGGAGGTGGGTACGGCCACGTTCATAAATCCCACAGCGGCCACGGACATCATCGACGGGCTGGAAAGCTACATGCGCGAGAACGGCATCAAAAAGCTCGCCGAGTTGATAGGTGCTGCCCGCCTCTAGAATCGGCGCTCACCACTTTTGTTCACCAAAAACGGAGATGACTGGCGCTGTTAATGAGAGCGCTTAAAATCATCACTCAGGGAACAAAATGCCATGACAAATGCAATATTCATAGGGCTTGACTTATCTATTAAAAGCCCCTCAGCCCGTGCCATATTAAACTCAAAGCTAGTATGTGTTTTTGATGAATGGGAGTACTGTGTTACAGGAGCTTCTATTATTCCGCCGAATATTTTAGACGCTGATTATGTATTAGCCATAGATGGACCACAGGGACTCGCTGGCAACCCAAATGATAAAATGAGAGAATGTGAGCGCAGGTTGGGAGCGGCAGGTAAGTCTCCATATGTTTTTCCCCAATCGAATAGACCATTTGCAGGTTTTGTTAGCGCTTCAATCAGATTATTCTATTCTCTTTACAAGTCAGGGGATTTCCACTTATATGGGATTGCTGAAACAAACATCTCTGACACCAATCTAATTGAAGTTTATCCAGGTGCTACCTGGCGCAAGTTGGCTAAAGAGCCTATACCTAAGAAACGTAGCTTACCTGGAAGACAAAAACGCTATCAAATATTGCTAAACTGTGGAGTTCATTTCGGGGCTAGCTTTAGCTACGTTAATCTGCCGACACATGACCAACTTGATGCGGCATTGGCCGCATACATTGCCTACCTTTTCAGACATAATAAGACAGAAAGCAAGGGGCGAGAACCATCAGACGATGCAGATAAAGACGTTCTGAGGGAAGGTTTCATAATTCATTTACCTTAACTTCAATTTATATCAAGCCCTTTTTAGCATTTTCCATTCGCTCCGTATGTCTCATTGCAGTATCCCAGATCATCAAGAGTGTCATATCTCCATCTTCAACCCGTCGTATGCAAACACGACTTCGGGATGCTCGGCCTTGAAATTTTCTTCATCCCGCAGTGTTTCGCGTCCTAAATGGGTGAAAATGATATGCTTTATGCCAAACTTTTGGCACCAGTGAATCTGCGTGATGATGCGCGTGTGGCCGAAAAGCACGTCCCCCCGCCGGCGCACCAGGTTGGCTTTGACCGCCGAGCCGTCGCCGACGTAGTAGTCCACGCCCGCCAGCACGGCATCCTTTTCCACAATGTCCACAAGGTCTGAGTTATAAACCAGCGTTTTGCCCTCGAAGGTCAGCTTCCAGCCAACTGCCGGGCAGTGTATGGAGTGGATAACGCGATAGGCCATACACTCGAAGGCTCCAAGCTTGAATTTCTCCATCGGAGCGATAACACGGCTGTTTTGCGGCTTGAACTTGCCATAGTCCAGAGTCTCCTGCGTGAGGTAAACAGGAATGCTCGACTGAACATCCTGTTTGAGCCAGGAATAGTGGTCGGGGTGGGCATGGGTGATAAGGACGGCGTCGGGGGCGATTTCATCCAGCGAGTAGCGATGCAGAAGACCGTAATCGATGAGCAGTCTCGTCCTACCCGATTCGACAAGCAGCGAGGGGTGAAAACGGTGGCGAGCGGTTTCCTCTTCTATCTCACCCTTGGTGCCCAGGAAAGTGAGTTTTCCCATACTTGAGTTTGAGATTAGCACGCGGGGAGGATGATGGCAAGCCCGTGTAAGAGTCCAGTACATATTGGATTTTTGGGGGTTAGTGACAAAGTTATCCAAATAGTAGCGCAAAGGCGGAAGTTTTCCAATAGCCCGGTGAGGCT